>CAIYZW010000143.1 GCA_903930725.1 uncultured Bacteroidota bacterium | reverse complement strand
TTCGCAAAATATTTTTCCAGAGATTATTCTTCACTTTTTGGTAAAAACACCGAATTTGGAAAATGGCTGAGATCGCAAAATGTAGTGTTAAAGATTAATGGACTTTTGTTTTGCCATGCAGGTATTTCACCAATGGTACTTTCGCAACATATTCAAATAGAAGAGATTAATTCGATAAGCAGGAATTATTTAAATTCTGATAATAGCTCAAAAAAGGATGATAAAACAAACTTGATAATGGGTGTTAATGGTCCGTTGTGGTACCGGGGATATATTTTCGCATCCGAAAAAACATCCCGAATTACACAAAATGAGGTTGATTCGATTTTGAAGTTTTATGATGCCGAAAAATTAATCATTGCCCACACCGAAAATGGTTCGATCAGGAATTTGTTTGAACATAAAGTAATCGCTATAGATGTACCATTAAAGGATAGCGAGACCATTTCAGAAGGTTTACTTTTCGAAAATGGTGAGTTTTTTAGAGCTACCCATGAGGGCATTATTAGCAAATTGTATTGAAGATCAAATATTTAGAATAGTAGATCAATTCAAATAGAATTTGTAACCTACCTCTTGAAGTTTCTTATTTATCATCATCAGAAAATCAAGTTTTTCGATGAGTACTTGTTCCCGAAGTGCGGTTTTCTCGAGCTTAATGATTTTATATTTTTCTGCGATATCGAGTGGAAGCTGTCCGGCAATATCCAAAATATGACGTGGCAAATTCTTTTCGGCCATTGAGTCGGGTATTTTATTGATAGCCGAAAGTTGTTGTTTATAGGTAATAAATTTTTCCTGAAGCATCTGGATGGCAGTTTTGTTCATTTCATCTAAAATCATCACTGTCCCACCACCATAGAGTTTTCCAGGAAGATTTTCTTCTATACTCATCATCTTGAATAAGTTAACTCCTCTAACCAGGATGTCCATTTCACCGGTTGGGCTTTTGGCTAAAACTTTGTGAATCACCACACCAGAACCAAATTCACAAAGCGTTCCATCTTTTAAAAACGGAATTCCAAAAATTTCACCATTATTCTCGATATCATTGATCAATTGTTTGTAGCGTTTCTCAAAAATATGGATGGGTTGGATTTCACCCGGAAAAAGGATGATGCTGATTGGAAATAGCGGAAAGTTTTCCAGAATTCTCGACATACTTGTTTTCACTTGTTTAAATCTTTAATAGCCTAATAACACATTAAATTTGAAATTGTTTGTGGCTATTCATCTTTTGAGGGATTTTGACCTTAAAACTGCTGAATTAAAATAAGAAGGAGCTTATTAAAAAATGGTTAGGAAAGCTATTGCTGTAAAAGTTCCTCAATTTTTGCTTTCATCAAACCGAATTCTTCCAAATTGAAAAGCCTGGTGAGATAGGCAATTTTGCCATTCCTGTCAACAATTACATTTCGTGTAACTCCCGATTCTTTAACAGCAAATTTCGAAAAAACTGCAGCACCAGGATCGAGAGCCAGTGGGTAAGAAATTTTTATTTCGGAGGCAAATTTTTTAACGGTTTCAACTGGTTCATCACGGTCAATCCCAATCACCACAAGATCTCTTGATTTCCAAGGCAGCCAGATTTCATTTTCGATGTGGGGCATTTCTTCACGACAAACTCTGCACCAACTGGCAGTAAACTGGAGCATCACCACTTTCCCTTTCAAATCGCGCATTTTAACAATGGAATCATTTGCTAAAACCATTTCAAAATCAGGACAATCGTCACCTATTTTTACAAT
>CAIYZW010000142.1 GCA_903930725.1 uncultured Bacteroidota bacterium | reverse complement strand
TATTGATATTTTCGATGTTCAGGGGCAGAACCTGCAAAATTTCGGGTTGCAGGGCAGCGGGCTTCAAAGTGTCTCAATTCACCTTCCATCAGGTGTCTATTTTACCCGCATCGTGAATGATGATAAAATGATAACCTTGAAAATAATTGTCCAGTAAAAATTTTATAATTCTATATATCATGAAAAATATTACAAGAATCTTAATGATGGTGATGATAGTTTTTGTTGCCATAGTTTCCTCCACCTCTGTTTTTGGACAATTCCCCCCTCCCCCTCCAGGTGGCGAACATGGTAGTGGCAACTCACAGCTTCCCCCAGGCGGTTCAGCTCCCATTGGCAGCGGCATAGTTTTCTTAATTACATTGGCAGCGGGCTATGGTGGAAAAAAGGTTTATAATGCCAGGAAGAGATTGACTGAATAGCCAGCATTTTCTTTATAGAAACCCGGACTATAGATGCCCGGGTTTTTTTTTTGTAAAATTTACTTTCTTAGGCGCTTCAATGAGAAGTGAAGGATTTTAATCATCTTCGATATTCCGTTTAATCAAACTTTAAAAGAAGCGCTTACCAAAACTGCCACCGAATGTGTGGAGGCGTGCCCAACCGGTGCTTTGAGTTTTAAATTAAGGGAGGAGAAAACCCGTGAGGCATGATTAAAAAAATGGTTAATACACTTTTTGAATTGGAAGGATAATACTTTTTAAGGAATAAAAACCTCTTTCAAATCAATTTTCAAATCACCGTTGAAGATATTCACCGGGATTTTATCGTCTTCGGCGTACATACCAACAAGTTGAAATTTTCCGTTTTCATCCAAAACAAACACATTCACATTTTCGTCGTTTGGATTTACAATCCAGTATTCCCGAACACCGTGTTGCTGGTAAATTTCAAACTTATCCTTCAAATCGCGTTTAGGGTTTTTTGGCGAAATAATTTCGATAATCAAATCGGGTGCGCCGAGGCAGCCACGGGCATCAATTTTAGATAAATCGCAAACAATGTATAAATCAGGCTGAAGAACGGTGTAAACCAGCTTATCAGTTGTTGAGTCCTTGTTTTTTGGAAAACGAACATCGGAAGGTGCATGATAAATTTTGCACTGTTTATGAATTAAGAAAATACCAAATAATATGGTCAGATTAACTGATAATTCCTGGTGTTTTGAAGATGGTGCCGGGGTCATTAATTTGATAACACCATCAAATAATTCCCTCCTTACATCGTCCATCCAGGTAAGATAGTCAGCGTAAGAATACCGTTTACTGAGGTCTAAATTTAATGTGTCCATAATTTCCGAATTTAATTTCGACAAAGATAAGGATTTTGGAAAATGTCTCAGTTAAAGGATAAAACCACCAAACTACTCGCCAAGTTTAAAACTCTCCACAACAGTATAAATCGGCCCCTGTGGCCTGAGGATGCTTTCGTAAAGCTGGAAATCAGTCACCTGAACATCCTGAAGAAAAGTATCTTTAAAAGTATCAATAATTTGCTGAAACTGCCTTTTGCTGATGACCTGTTTGATGCGTCCAACCGTGAGATGCGGCCTGAAATTCTGTCTGTCAGGTTCAAAACCAATGGTTTTTAAACTTTGGATAACATCTTCAGCCAGCTTCCCAACAACCTCACTCTTTTTCATCCCAAACCAGATTACGCGCGGGTCGTAGCTGCTGCCAAAAATGCCGATATCTTCGAGGCTCAGATCGAAAGGATGAGATCTAAAGGCAACCTCATCCAAAACCTGGCAGATATCGTCAATTTTATCCTCGGCAGTATCACCAAAAAACTTAAGCGTGATGTGGATATTTTTCTCGCTTACCCACGTAATTTTTTCGTGTCTGAGCGAAGATTTCAGGCTATTGTAAACGCTAATCAAATGCTCGTCGGGTTGAACTTTGATGGCTGCAAATAAACGTTTCATTGCGGTAATTTTTTAATGCAATAATAAGAATTTTTGAGAAGATGGAAGAGTGGAAAGATGGAAGATTGGAAGGATGGAATGAAATGAATTAACAGCTGTCACTGCCATCTGCCGACTGGCCACTGCTGCCGGTCACTGGCCACTGCCGGCTTACAACTTATGCCTTACGCCTTCTGCCTAAAACAACCGAATTTATCTATTTTTGCAACCATGATAATTATTGATAATACCACCATTTCCGACGATTTAAGCCAAATCAGGTTTGTTTGCAACCTTAAAAAATGCAAGGGAGCCTGTTGTGTTGAAGGCGATGCAGGTGCTCCTTTGCTCGAAGAAGAAATAAGTTTGCTCGAAGATGCCATAGATGCCGTAAAACCCTTTATGACCGAAAAAGGCCTCGAAGTCGTTGATAACCTTGGCGTTTTCGATTATGATGCTGCCGGCGATTTTGTTACTCCACTGGTAAATGGCCGCGAATGTGCGTTTGCCATTTTTGATGACGGCATCGCCGGGTGCGCTATCGAAAAAGCTTATGAAGCGCGGAAAACAGATTTCCGAAAACCTGTTTCCTGTCATCTTTACCCTGTTAGAATTACAGGCTACGAAACTTTTGATGCCGTAAATTACCACGAATGGCCCATTTGCCGCCCGGCTTTGGTTAACGGAAACCGGCTTGGTGTGCCGCTTTATAAATTTCTTAAAGATTCGCTGATCAGGCGGTATGGCGAAACCTGGTACCGGGAACTGGTTAGGGAGATTGAGAGGAAGTAGTCCCTCATTTTAAAGGATTTTCGTTTACACAACCGAAAGAATGATTCCTTTGTTTTCTAAAAATTCCAGTTTGTGGGTAATTTGTTTTATGTAAAATTCGTACCACAATTTATGATAGACTTTAAAGCAAAAAAAGCACCCAAAATGAGCGCCTTTTCATCAAAATTCAATTCAGTATTACACCTTCTTTGCAGCTGCCATGGCTGCTGCTGATGCAGCCGCTAAACCGGCAAGGTACATATCAACATGGAAATAGCCACCATGTGCATCGCCAAGCAACTTTATTTTATCACTAATTTCCCTGACTGTACTTTCTTCCTCAATTTGCTCGGTAACAAACCACTGGAGGAAGCTATTTGTGGTATGGTCTTTTTCGCTCAGGCAAAGGTCAACCAGCTCATTAATTTTGCCGGTAACATATTCTTCGTGATGTAAAATGCTCTTAAAAACATCTGCCAGTGTCGAAAAATCGGCTTTTGGCATTTCGAGCGCCTGCAGGTTTGAATAACCACCACGATCATTCAGGAAATGAATGAACTTGAGCATGTGAAGACGCTCTTCGTCGCTGTGGGTGTATAAAAATTTAGCGGCACCGGGTAATCCATTTGCCTCGCACCACGAAGCCATTGCCATGTAAACTCTTGCCGACTGTTCTTCGAGCTTAATCTGCTCGTTTATTGCTGTTTCTAACTTTTTTGATATCATTAATATTCGATTTTTAATTAATTACTAAACACGCAAAAGTAACTAAAGTTCAATTTATCGAAACCGGAAAAAAGCTTAAAAAATGGGAACCAAAATGGGTCCAATCAAAAACCCAAAAATACGGAATTCAAAATAAACCAATAAGTTTGCATGAATTTTTCTGAGTCTCAAAATAATTTTACCTCATGCTCAATCTTTATACCGACGAATTTTTTATGAAAGAGGCTTTAAAAGAAGCCCGGATGGCTTTTGATAAAGATGAAGTGCCAATTGGTGCCGTGGTGGTTTGCAACAACCGCATCGTTGCCCGGGCGCACAACCTCACCGAGCTACTTACCGACGTTACCGCCCATGCCGAAATGCAGGCCTTTACAGCGGCATCCGGCTTTTTGGGAAGCAAATACCTCGAAGGCTGCACGCTTTATGTCACCATCGAGCCATGTGTGATGTGCGCCGGAGCCGCCTTCTGGACACAGATTTCGAAAGTTGTGTTTGGTGCCTATGATGTAAAAAGAGGTTTTACGCTAACCAGTCCCAAAATTCTTCATCCAAAAACACAAATGGTTGGCGGAGTCCTTGATACAGAGTGTGGGGCATTGATGAAAGCATTTTTTAAGGAAAAGAGGATTTGAAAATGGGAGATTAGAAGAATGGAAAAATGGAATGGTGGAAGAATGGAATATTGGAAAAAATGGAATATTGGGATTTTTGAATTGGAAATGGAAGGATGGATGAATGGAAAAATGCGGCAATTGGGCGGTTCGATAGATAAACGGTTACATGATTAAAAAACCCGGAACCTTTTTAAAAGATTCCGGGTTTTTGATCTGATGAAACTGCAGAAATAAATCCTTTTAAGTATTTCTGTTATTCAACAACCATTTTCTTTGTAATCACATTTTCACCAACCCGCACATTATAAAAATAAATCCCACGTTGCAAATTGCTTGTATTGATGGTGAGAACCTGTGTTCCGACCTGAGCTTTGAGCGAATTTCCTTTCCAAACAACCTGTCCCAGCATATTTGTAACATCATAGTTGATGGTTCCTGGCTTGGTAAGGTTAACTGTAAATTTAGTCTGATTGCCACTTGGATTTGGGAAGTTCTGGGATACATCAAAGTTAAAGCTTTGTAGTTCGTTGCTTCCCAAAAGATAAAATTCCGGAACAGATAGAATGAAATTATCAACATAAACAAACTGAACCGGTTCAGCAAGGTCGTTTATATTAATTTCCTGGTAAACAAAAGGAATGGTGTAAGATAAGTTTCCATTATCAAAAACATATTTGGAACCGGCTCCCATGTGTGCTGTCCACATTGCACCAGTAAAAGCAGTTACATTAAAAACGTCGGTATAAGTATTGTTTACTACATCGTAACCAATACAGTAAATGTCGGGTTGAAGATTATCGCCAACGCCCGGAATATCGGTGTCAATCCATGAGAAAAACATTTTGGTGCCATCCTGAGTTGACGCAAGGTAAGGACGATTATCTACCGAAACCGGAGTACCGCCTGTATAAGGAAATTCTCCGCGGAAGGTTTTCATCGTACAGAGGGTATCACCCATCCAGTTGAGTCCTCCATTTGGTGAATAAACGTGCATCATGGCTACACTTCCGGCACAACCTGTAAGTCCGCCGTAGTTGGTATAAATGCTCCATTCCTGGCTTCCAATACCAACATCAAAAATCATGTGTGGGTTTCCGTTATAATCAACCGAAAGGTTGAATTCAAAACCAGTGGTAAAAGGAATATCTTCACGTGCAGGAACAGGCGCTTCAAAAAATTGAGCAATAATGTCGTCAGAGAGGTAGTTTAAAACACCCGAAATTCCATCAAAACCACCAAGCTGAACATTGTAAGGACCATCCCAGTTTGCACCGCCATCGGTAGATTTATAAACAATAGGATAATAGCAACCAGCTGATTCTATTGTATTTCCATCGTTATTCGACAGGTAAACGATGTAACCAATCTGTCCGTCGGGCGAAAAAGCAACTTTTGTATCAGCAACACCTGCAGCTGCGCCTGCCGGCGAAATAGCATTGCCAGGCATTTGCACGAGAAATTGTTCCATGTCAAAATCTTCGGTTGCAGGGTTAAATAATCCGGTGGTAAGAATCATGTTGTCGGTGTAAGGTGCAGTAGTACCAACCTTTGCAGGATCGGCGCAGATTGACCGGCCCAGCGAACTGATGTCGTAAGCTGCAGGAACGCCTTGCAGAATATCGCCTGTGGTTGTGGTGGTGTGCTGGACTGCAGTTTGGGTAGTACTAAATTTATGGGTTCCGTAACAATAGCCTCCCCATGTTCCTCCATTACTTGCATCGAGTGTAGGAGCGAAATATCCAAAATAAGCATTTGCCGGGTTGGTATTTCCGGCAGGGTTGTAAAGCGCGCCAGCCGGATAACGGGCATTGTCGGTAGCACCACCAACAGGTACATAAACCTGTGTGTTTACAGTCCAGGCTTCGCCATGGTCTATAGAATAATCGTACGAAAGATAGCCTGATCCCGGGCCTCCGGGAGGGTTGAGCATCCTGTGAACAAAAGAAACCGAGTTAATACTATTGTCCACCCACAAATACTGCCTTACGCCAAGGAATCCAAAACCATTGCCCGAACCTCCGATGTTGCGAAGGATAACGTTGGTTGCTCCCGATTTAAATTCCGGCCGTGCAACAAGCTCATGCCTGATTGGGGCTTTCTGATCCATGCTCTTAATTGAAGGTGCTTTTGCATCTTTAAGATTGCTTTTGAACCGCAGGGTTTGCTGACCGGATACTCCAACTGCAAAAACTACAGCCATAAAAAGAAGTAAAGTTTTTTTCATCTTAGTTTGATTTTAATTATTAATATTTGATTTGACGCATCCAAAAGTAAAAGTTTTAATTGTACAAATGTACTTTTGGTTGAACCTGATCCATCTTTTTTTAAAATCCAGGATTTTCGTTCAGGCTATCTTTTGGCTTTTCAAAAAAAATAATCAGGCTATCCTCGTGTGTGTTTAGTGTTGAGTCAGCTTCTTCGTCCAAATTAAACAAATCAGTTTTGATGGGTTTTGAAATCCCAAATTCTTCCAAAACATCAGCAGGCAGGCGGTTGCAAAGGCGAAGCCTGTAAACGAAAAAATTCTCGACATGCTTTTCCCTCTTGAAAATTCTGATAATCTCGGGCTCTTCGATAATCAGAAAATACTTCCCAAAAATTAACTCCGGATCATGAAAATCGCGGCTGGAGGTAATAAAATAAGCGGCTGATTCTAACTGTAATTCCGGCCTTTCGCGATTAATCCAGGCGTATTTATGAATTTGATCCAGATTGCCGATGGCCAGCAAACTTAAACCGCGGGGATGCGCCACATAAAAATCGAGGTGGGCAGCCGGAAACCAGCGGTTTGAAAGGATTGGCGCCGTTGCAGGCATACGTTTCGAATAAAAATCGCGGTCGGTAAGTTCGTGGAATTTATCCGAAAACTGCCGCCAGCCAAACATATCGAGGGTAAGATCGTTTTTTCCCAATTCCTGGGGATTTCCAGGTTTTGGGGTTGTAAAAATCCCCCATTTTATCTGAAATAAGCCTATCGCAAGTCCAGCCATCAGCAGTCCCATTGAAACTTTGATTAGAACCGGAAAAATGTTTGCTCTTTCACGCTGCATCGCTTTTTCGGCAAGCCAGGCAGCAGCTACAATTATCAGGCTAAGATAAGCAGGACCAGTCCAGTGCGGGAGGGTTCGGCGAAACAGCGCAAAAAAAAGAAACAGGAAAATCAGCGGCAGACTGGTTAGCATTAAAATCCGGACATGCTCCCGGTTGATGTTGATTCTATTCCTTTTCAGGGCTACCAAAGCCAGAATAATGATGACAAAATTTATGGGGTTGTTGTACAAAATCTGACCAAACAATTCCGTAAAAAAATAATCTGGTCGTAAACCGGAATTAAAAAAGCCGACACGTTCGCTCTGAAAATTAAAACTGACAAAGTTATTCTCTACATTCCATAAAATAACCGGCGAAAAAATGATGAACGACAACAAAACTGCCATGTACAGCTCACCAGTCCTGAACCACCGGCGGTTAAAGAAAAGAATGTAAAATCCTGCTCCCAGCCACAAAAAAACAGATGTGTATTTTGATAACATTGCCAAACCAATCGGGATACTGGCATAAAAAAGAATGTTGCGGCTGCGTTTTGTGGCTTCCCGGTTGGGGAGGGCAGTAATCAACAGGTTCAGGCTGATAAGCCAGAAAAAAAGCTGGGGTGTGTCGGGTAAAATAAAAATGCCGGCAATTACAAAACAGTAAATTGACGTATTAAAAAGTATGACGGCAAATAAGCCCGTTAGTTTATCTTTTACTTTTTCGCCTATGAGGAAAATTATCCAGGAATTGGCGCCTCCAAGAATTACCGAACCCAGGCGGATAAAAAACTCATGATCGAAATACAAATTGAATGAAAAGAGCTGAATTAAAAAACCAACCATCGGTGGGTGGTCGAAATGGCTAAGATCGGGATATAGCGCGTAAGTCCAGTAATAAACCTCATCATTTCCAAGTTCGAGTGTCCAGGCAAAAAAACCTCTGATGACCATCGAAAATATGATAACCGACGATAAGATTCCATTAAACTTTCGGCGTGCCGGCAGTTTATCCTCTTCAAAAGTGATGATTGGCTTCATAAGGAGTAATAATAGGGGTGCCTCGAGATCAGCCTGCCTTTATTCTTACCTTTTTTAACCCACCAGAGCATAAAACCCACCAGGATGATAAAAAAGATGACGATGCTGCGCTGCATCCAGGTTTTGGTCATGTCTATCAGAGGTACCTGCTTTTTAAAAGGATCGGTGCCATTATATCTGAAAACCGGATTCAGATAATACCTTGTCGAACCCCAGAAGGTAACTTCGGTGCGGACGTAGGTGTCGTTGGGCATGATTTTGTAGTAAGCAGTTTTTCCTTGTGTCATCATTTTAAGCCGGGCACCATTTTGGCCAAAAAAAATGACATCATGATAAGGTTCGCTCACCGAAACAAACAAAGTATCGTGCTTTATCGCAACCGAAGTTAAATAAGGAAGTGTTTTATGATCGTTTGCTTTCTTTGCCATATCCGAACCTTCCTCCATGAAAATGTCAACCCCATAAGCTTTCCCGCTTCTAAGGGCACCAATAATATCCTCAGCCCATTCCGAAGGCGAATTTATAAACGTACATATCATTCCGACTTCTTTTGGATTTAGCAGGTCGTGGGCATCGTCGTTGGCAACAATAAAAGCAGGATGACCATTTGATAAGGCAACATCCCAATGTTCGATCGAAAACCTGCACTGGTTGAGCACTTCGATCAAATCATAATTGGTAAGATAACGCATGTCGTCAAGGGTGTATCCATCGCGTAACTGAGGGTGTGCCAGGGCTACGATGTCATTATTGTTTTTTAACGAATTTATAACATGTTGTTTATGATTGCGGTTCTGATAAAAAGGATAATCAAGCCAGTTCACTTTTTTAGCTCCGATGCAAACCTGATGGGTTTTTCGGAATCCGTAACCATGTTCGTAAACCGGGATATAATTTGAGGTTTCTTTGCCAAATGGGTTAATCCGCATATAATCCGAAATGGTGATAATATCATAACCTAACTGGTTGTAAACATCGTGGATGGCTTTGTTTGAATTATTCCTTCCATCAGTAAAACCCCACCAAACCTTCGATTGAACCTGGAAGTTTGCCTTTTTCCAGGCCGTGCTATCCATGCCATTATAAGGATTATGAATTTTGCTGCCTTTAAAAGCTACAGGTTCGGAGAAATTGTAAACAGGCGACCAGGCATAATTTATAAAAAATACGACAAGCAGCGCGACAAAGAGCCAGAGCACGAACATTAATAAGAATCTGAGTATTTTCTTCATCATCTGAAACCTGTTTAAAATATGAGCAATCAATTCACCATCCCAGCAAAATTAAAAATAATTCCATACCGGCAACCCTTCAATCAAATGAGAAAATTTGTGTTTGGTTAAAAAAGTCAAATCCCACTACCAAATTATCAAAGCAAAAAAAACAAATCCTAAATTTTACTTATTGATATTCAATGCTTTGAAAATTCTGGTGCATAGTTGATATTTCGGTGGGTGATGCACCTGTTTATCAGCATTTTTTACTTTTTGATACAGAACTTCAGATTATTTTGTAACATTCGTGTTGTTTCTAAGTCTAATGTCCAATGGCATTGGATTATTTTTGTAAATTTGAAAACTAAAAACATAACAAAAAATGGAACAAGCTAAAAGATTATACCGGAATCGTTACGATACGGTGATTGCAGGCGTGGCTGGCGGCCTCGCTAAGTATTTTAACATTGACCCGATTATTGCCCGGATCATTTTTGTGATACTGGCATTTACCGGCGGTGGCGGAGTGATTATTTACATCGTTTTATGGATCGCAGTTCCTGTTGATCCCGATCTTTCTTTTCAATCGTACGATTATAAAAAAACCTATCAAAATCCGGAACCTTCGGAGCCTGGTCAACCGTTTACCACCGGAACAACCGACGAAAATAACCCCGAAACAGGAACCCGTAAAGATGATTTCCAGGAAAGATACCCAAACTATGGTGATTATGAAAAAAAGAAAAGCGACGGAAACCTCATTGCCGGAGTTGTCCTTATCATCATTGGCGGATTATTCCTTGCCACCAGATTTATTCCGCACATCGGTTTTCACGACTTATGGCCGGTATTACTGATTATTGGTGGTATCTTTATCCTGAAAGGCAGCATGTCAAAAACTAAAAATTATTAACCATGAAATCAAAAGGTGTATTTTGGGGCGTACTTTTAATCGCTGTTGGATTGCTCTTTGTACTGCGCAATCTAGGTTATTTTTACTTTAGCTGGCATTCGTTCTGGAAGTTGTGGCCGGTAATTCTGCTTGTGTTGGGAATTTCACTGCTGCCTGTAAAAGGGTTTATCAGGATAATCATAGCTTTTGTGGTAATTGCGGTTTCGGTGGTTTTTCTTACCGACGACACACGTGATACATCTGAAAGTTGGAATGAACCCTGGAACTGGAACTGGAACGACAGAAGCTGGAACAACGATTGGAATGATAATAATCAGGATGAGGCTAATGCTGACACCGATACCTGGAGCAATCAGCTGCTTACCGAAGAAAATAATACCGCAATCCAAAACGCAGTTCTCGACCTTGATGCTGTGGCCGGTGAATTTCACATCAGCCCAACCGATGCTTATTTATTAAAATTTGAGCGTGAAGGCAATGTTGGCAAATATTCGTTAGATGCCGAAAATGCCGGGAGTTCGGTCGTTTTGAAATTATCAATGAATGGCCAGAAAATAAGATCGGGGAATATAAAAAATGATGCAACCATCAGCCTTAACCCCGCCATAATCTGGGATTTGAAAGTTGATGCAGGTGCCGCAAAAATTGATTTCGACCTGTCGCCATTTAAAATTGACCGCATTGATGTTGACGGAGGTGCCTCATCGTTAAATTTAAAAATTGGAGATTTATACGATAAAACCGACATCCGCATAAACACAGGTGCATCAGCTATTAAAATTGAAGTTCCAAAATCGGCTGGCTGCGAACTGCACACATCTACTGTCCTTTCGAGTAAATCGTTTGAAGGTTTCGATAAGATTGATAACGGCTACTACCAAACCAAGGACTATAGCACCACCACAAAAAAAATCATCATAAAAATTGATGCCGCCGTTTCGGATGTTAGGGTTGTGAGGTATTGATTTTTAGGGATATGACACGAGGCATGAGGCATTAGTCGGCAGTTGCCAGTCGCCAGTTGCCAGTCGGTAGAATTTAACTGCCAACTGATAACTGGCGACTGTTTTTTTAGCACAATTGTTGTTAATTTAGCCGAAATTTTAAAAAATTAAACTATGCGAACTTTAAAGTTTGTTCTGCCTTTTGCTGCAATTCTTGCGCTCGTTATGATTATCACCGCCAACAATCCCCCGATGGAAAAAGATTTTGATAAACAATGGAAAAAGGTTGACAGCCTCTCCAATCATGGGCAACCCCGCTCTGCGCTGGAAGTGCTCGATGAAATTATGAGCCTTGCCCAGGCCGAAAACAACCTGCCGCAAATCATCAAAACCAGCCTGTACCGGATAAAACTTACAGCCGATTTTGAAGAAGATTATGCCGAAATGGCCATCAACGATATTAAAAGCAGGATTCCGGATGCCAAAACTCCCGAAAAACAAATCCTCAACTCCATCCTCGGCGAGCTTTACACGGGCTTTTATCAAAGCAACCGTTACAAAATCCTCGACAGAACCACTGTAAACGCCAACCTCGACGATATCAAAACCTGGAATGCCGACAAAATTCTTTCGGAAGCCACTAAATGTTACCTGGCTTCGATCGAAAATGCCGATGAACTTCAAAAAACCCGGCTCGAAGCTTTTAGCGCCATTCTTCTCGAAGAAAAAGATTCAAAATTATTCAGGCCAACGCTTTTCGATTTCTTAGCTTACCGGGCTTTTGAATTTTTCCGTAACGATGAGTCCGGTCTCACCAAAGCCGCAAATCAATTCAAAATTAAGAACTCTGAATTTTTCGGCACTGCCCAAAAATTTGCC
>CAIYZW010000141.1 GCA_903930725.1 uncultured Bacteroidota bacterium | reverse complement strand
TGGTTCAATTTGCAGTTGCTGAGCCAGATAATCGGAAATATAGCTGGTAAAATCGTTAAAAAGCATGTCATCATCGTCAAGCACGGTGTTGATAATGTAATTTGTGCCCGGATTTATCCATGGTTTTAACCATGTTAGGTTTTTGATATCCAAATCCGGCGAAAAGTTTACCAGGTAGCTCTCCTTTTTTGGTAAGATAAGCTTTTCAAGCCGGCTGCGATATTTTTCGGGTAGTTCCGGATCAACAACCAAAACCCAGGTAAAATCCTGGTTTTTTTGGTTTAAAACACTTGGCAAACAAGCAATTTCGAAAAGATTGAACCGGTGTTCCAGATTTTCTGGTTTCAGTGGATCTTGTCCCTTTTTAATATTGAGGTTATTGCCGCGGTAACTAAACCTTGTTATTAAAATATGTTGAATCATTTTATTATTGAGGTGGTTTTAAACATTATTTCAAATTCCTGAAACCGCTGATTAAACTTCTGATCATGGTAAGTTTAGGTTTTTTGGAAGAAATTTTTACATAGTTTTTTCCGAATAAATACATCCACAAAAGCTTTGCAAGTATTGGCAAAGTTTTGCGATTTGCCTTTATTAGCCGGGAAGCCAGGGCATAATCAATTTCAATTCCCGGTACCGAAGTTTGCGGATCGAAAACTATTCTTTTCCCGGGTTCTTCAAAAAATCTGACAAAACGGACGTTTAAAAGGTTATTTATCATCAGTGTCTGCGGCTCCTCTGTCGAAATCTGATGAAAATGTTTTTCCCTGGAAACTTCTCCGTTCCAGGCCAGACCACTCTTTGCCGCAATCGCTTTTATTCTATTTCTAAACTCCCCAACCCCGTAAATGACGCTGGAATCCAAATTGTTTTGAGGCTTATCGCTAAAAAGCAAACCAACAAAACGATGACCAACGCTAAATATCGAAAAGTCCATTTCGGGATATTTGCAGCAAGCTGTTAATCCGGCTGCAACTGTAATTGTGTTTTCTCTTGTCCACGGTTTGATAAACCCAAGAGGCGCTTTTGGTGTGTTGAAAAAATCCCACTGGAAAACATTTTTGCAGGCCAGGAAATGCAGTGGTTGAATCAGTCCGGTATCAATCAGATTTGTAAAATACGCATGCAAATATTTGGTAAATCCCCTAAAAACCGCATCATCAGCATCCAATTGGGTGTTGATCAGATATTCAGTTTTGCCGGAAATATAAGGTTTCAACCAGACCAGACTATTTTCAGCTACTCCAGGAGTAAAATTATGCAAAAACACGTTTTTCATTCCGGCAGTAACTTTTTCAAACTTCCGGCGGAATGCCTCAGGTAACTTTGGGTCAACCAAAATAATCCAGGTAAAATCTTCTTTCTCCTGCGCCTTAAGAGATGGCAGGGTTATCATTTCGAAATACTGAAAACGCTTTTTCAAAATCCGGGGATTTAACGGATCGGGCATTATATCAGGCTGATAATCAATCCGCCGGTAACTGAAATGTGTTAGGATGATGTGTTGAAGCATGAGGTATTTTTTTTAATCAATCCACCAATTAAGCAGCAATAATAAGCAATTATGACTAATTATGCTATTTTTGGATTTTAGCCATCAAATTGGTTTTTCGACTTTCGACGATTTCGTTCCTGTTTTTCCGGCAGCAAATCTTGTAAAATTTATGCCGGTTTTAATAATTAGTTATTGATAATCAGTGATATGATTACAACAAAATTATGGAGTAAGTTAAAAAGGGTGGTTTCCAGAGGGAGGTTCTTTTTCAAACACTGGCGAACGGACAAAAAATACCGCAGGTTTTTAAAAGGCAGGACAATCTATTTTTCTATTCGGCCATCTGTGGCTGGTTTTAGCGATCAACTCTTCCGGTTTACTGCAATTTATAAGCTCGGCAAATTCTTAGGATTAAGATATTTTCACATTCCTTTTCAATCAAAACCTTTAATTATCGAACAGGACCAGGAAGTTAAAAATTCATTTTATAAACCTCAGGACACTAAGGATTACGGCATTTACAATTTTATTGGACTGAACTCCCACTTTAATTCAATTAATCCTGAGATTGCCATTGATGACATGGAAACAATCAGCATAAGCTTAACACGCTCCGATTTAGAAAAATATAAAATAGATTGCTTCGATCAATTGATTTGTTTTCTTGAGATGACAATTCTTCAGGGTTTTATGGAATCATCAAAGAAAGCATTTTTAATCAATTACAAAATTTCGGACGAATTACCTGCTTTTAGATGGATAAACGCCAGTATTTCAAATCAAACCCTCGATTTTGATTTTAGAGGAATTTATTTTAAAAACTGTGAAACCAATTCACAGCCCCTCCGATTTGACAACGATAGAATCAGATTGTTGATTCACTCCAGGCAGGGTGATACTGCAGTAATTAAGACACCCTGGAACACTTTTATTCAGGTTTGGGGCAGAAAAGCAAACTCATTCATCGAGTTTAACCAGATTCATCAAATAAATGATTTTTCGATTGTTACGGTGGAGGATTTTTATTTGTTCTATAAAAATCTTAGGCAGGTCTTCGGGGCAGAGAAGTTATCAACTCTTTTATTTTCAGATGGATTTGCCCGCTCATTTTTCAAACTTTTTACCAGAGCCAGAATACTAAATTTTACGCAAAGTCAGCTTGAGCAATTGAAAAAATGGGCGTTGACATACAATGAGGAGGCCTTTAAAGAATTTAAAGAATCGGTGGAACTAAAAACGTTTATTGGCGAGGAGCCTGAAAAACTATTCGATCTGGTTCATTCACTTTTCAATGCAGATATTGTAATTTTTGGAACACAACAACTGATGATTCCTAAACTTTATTCATTATACTTTTGGGACAATGATGGCCCGCTTTGTATTGTACTTTACAGGAAGAAAATGGTGAGTTATCGTAATCTGTGCAATTCTCAAATGTCGAAAAACTTTGTTTTCGTTAATCTTGATAATTATAATATTTTTGAAATTCAGCGCAGGATAATGAAGTTTGTTGATGAGCGTAAGAATAACAAGATTTAAATATTTTTCCTATGATATTGAATAATCTTAAGGAATTTGTCCAGATTTGTAAAGGCTGCGTTGAGTATCTGTTTAACACACAGGATAAAAACACTTACGGCGGCCCGTTTAATAACCAGAAAATCAGGCAGGAGATTTTTACCGGACTTTTGGAGAACTTCCGGTTTGATGAAATTATCGAAACAGGCACCTATTATGGGAACACAACCGAATACATGTTTAAAACTTCCAAGCTTATCGTCCGGACTATCGAACTAAATCCCCGAAAATATAGCTTTGCCATGGCCCGTTTGTTTAAGTACCCAAAAATAAAAACCTATCGTGGCTCGAGTGATTTGATACTCACAAAGCTTTGCAAACAACCTAAAATACAACAAAAGCAAGTGTTTTTTTACCTCGATGCTCACCGAAATGGCAAACTAATACTGATAGAGGAAATTAAGTTAATCTTATCAAACATTAAACAAGCCGTTGTAATGATTGATGATTTTAAAGTTCCCGGTTTTCCCGATTATGGTTACGACAAATATCCATCTGGCGAAATCCTTGATCTGGAATATTTAAGCCCGCTCAGTAATTTGGGATTGCAGCTCTTTTTTCCAACAGTTGGTCCCAAAAACGAAACTGGCAAAAAAAGAGGTTGTGTGGTTTTAACTTTAAATAAAGAATATTCCGAAAAACTTCAATCCTTATCTACCTTAAAAGCCTACAGCTATTAATCCGTCCTCATTTGAGTTATCCCGAAACAGTTAATTTTTGGATCGAATTTATCTTCTCCAGAACTTCATCAGGATTAAAATTATCGGCATCAACACAAATTATCCGGGTATTTTGATCCGAAAAGCCCAAAGATTTTAAGGAAGGCTTTCTTTTTTTGAACAAAAGAATCAGCACCGGCATTTCGGCTTCATTAAAGTATAGCGACTGAAATTTAGGTATCATCTTGTTTTGGGTGCCGGTAACAATAATGTCAGAATACAGTAAGGCATGAATCAAAGCTTGTAGGTTTTCAGGTTTTTCACCAACGTTTAGTCTGATATCCAGGCATTCCGCAAAACATTTAAAGGCGTTGGTTTCATAAACTTTCGAAGAAATCTTTAAACTTTCGACCTGGGATTTGGAAAATTTAAAAAGTTCGGGTCGTTTTAAAATCTTTAAGAACGCCAGTTCAAACCCATCCGAAAATACAGCCGTCGTAAAGTCCTGCTCAACACGTTGATTAAAAGTACGATGATAGAAGTTGTAAAAATCCTCCACCAATAAAGTCCTGTCATCGGATAACCCGGCAACCTGATCAAATTCCTGAAACGGGTTTTTATGTTGATCCCAAACCGAAAAGTAAGTATTCCATGGCGTTTTTATCGTGGCCGTATCTCCCTGCCTGATATGGATAAGAAGCCGCTTTTTATCATCACAAAACAAATTTGGCGGGCGTTTTTTGTGCCTTTGAAAATATGCCTCCCTAAAGTTTAAATCCGATGGAAAATCCCTGATCGCTTTATTTATGATGCCGATAAAAATCATTTGGTGTTCAAAATTAAAGGTGATGAGAACGGCATCGTGAAATCTTAGATGGCCGTTTACTTCATTTCTGATAAAATCAACGAGCAAATCTAAAGTGTTGATT
>CAIYZW010000140.1 GCA_903930725.1 uncultured Bacteroidota bacterium | reverse complement strand
TTGCAATAAACCTGATGGACCATCAATGTTTCAAAGCAATAACTCAGAATTAAATCCAAGGCTTCGGAGGCAAAACCCTGTCCCCGGTTTTCTTCAGCAATCAAAATCCCCAAACCAACGCGACGATGCAAAGGTTCAAAATCAAAAAGGTCAACAGCACCTACAGTTAATTGATTTTTAGTAAGTTCGATCATTAACCGGAGTTGTTTTGATCTGAAAATATCTTCGTGCGAATTTAGAACATATTGCTCTAGAACGAAGCGCGAAAACGGGGCAACTGTATTGCTGATATGCCAGATTGAAGTGTTGTTTTCCCATCGGTAAAGCAAATCAATATCTGATGGTTCGATGGCTCTTAATTTTAAGTTTTTTCCAGTCATAGCAACACTAATTACGAAAACTTGCAGGTTTTATTTTGTGGGCTTTCATTGTAAAAGTTCAAATTCTCCTTCAAAAACCAGTTCAGCTGGACCTTCAAGCCAGACATTTGTAATTTTATCTTTTCCCAGCGTAAAATCAACCGCAAGATCTCCACCTATGGTTTTAATATTAAGATGATTTTTAAATTGTGGAAAACAGATAGATGAAACTATGGCTGAAGCAGTTACTCCGGTGCCACATGAGAGTGTTTCCTGTTCAACGCCGCGCTCATAAGTCCTCACGTTAATATGGTCAGGAAAAACGGTTACAAAATTTACATTAATTCCAACTTCTTTAAACTCATCATTAAACCTGATTTTACGCCCTTCGGCATAAACATCAATATTGCTGTTGTCGTCGCAAAATGTTACCAGATGAGGCGATCCGGTGTTTAAGACATAACCAAGGTTGTTTTCTTCCGGAAGGTTGACATCACTCATTTTTAACCTAACCTTCCAAACCGGATATTCTGAATTTAAAATTTCACCCTCATGCAGGCCATCAACAGCTTCAAAAGTGGTTTTTTGGTTAATGATTTCGACAAACGAAGCAAAAGCAATGGCACACCGGCCACCATTTCCGCACATGCTGGCTAATCTGCCATCCGAGTTGAAGTACCTCATTTCAAAATCAACTGTATCCGATTTTTCGATTAAAATTAAACCATCGGCACCAATGCCAAAATGACGGTCGCATAAGCGTGCAATGGTTTCAGTACTTAATTTAAGGCTTTTGGCCTGGTTTTCGATCAGCACAAAATCGTTTCCGGCACCATGAAATTTAAAAAAACGGATGTTCATTTTTAGCGTAATTGTGGGCACAAAACTAATATTTCCCAACGATTCAGAAGTTGGAAATTGCTGGGTTTTGGGTTAACAACTTTTAACAGCACAATAAAAATATCGGTTTTCCAAAGCTCGTTTAATGCCGGAAAAATTTAATAAGTCAATACGGTTTTTTCGCAAAAACTTTAGTAAATATTTTAAAGTCAATAAATTAAAAACGCAAATACAACACGACGATGAAAAAGTTAATGATGTTAGTTTTTGTTGCCTTCCTGGGTGGAGTAATTTCGATAGGTTTTTATAAATTAATCGGTAACGATCAAAGTTCACAAGTGGCGTACTTACCAGTGAACGGACGGCCCGCAGCCATGCCAGTTTCGGGGTATATGAACAGTTATCCGGTTCCCGAAAATGTTCCCGATTTTGTTGATGCTGCTGATTTGACGGTTCATGCGGTAGTTCACATCAAAACCGAACTCAGGCGAAGAAATTCGGTGTACGACGATTTTTTTAACCAGTTTTTTTGGATGCCAAATTATCAGTACAACCAGCCAGTCGTTGCAACTGGTTCTGGTGTAATTATTACTCAGGATGGTTATATTGTAACAAACAATCACGTAGTTCAAAACGCTGATCGTTTGCAGGTTACGCTCAACGATAAGCGTTCGTATGATGCCGAAATTGTGGGCACCGACCCTTCAACCGATCTCGCACTTATCAAAATCAACGATTCAGGCCTTCCCTTTCTCAACTATGGCGATTCCGACAAAGTTAGAGTTGGCGAATGGGTGCTCGCTGTGGGAAATCCTTTTAATCTTACTTCAACAGTAACTGCAGGAATTGTAAGCGCAAAAGCACGTAACATCAACATTCTGGGGTCGGCTGCTGCAATCGAGTCGTTTATCCAGACCGATGCTCCGATTAATCCTGGAAATAGCGGTGGTGCGTTAGTAAATACAAAAGGCGAACTTATCGGAATTAATGCTGCCATTGCTTCAAATACCGGCTCATTTTCGGGCTATTCGTTCGCAATTCCGGTAAATATTGCAAAAAAAGTAGTCAGCGATTTTATTGCTTATG
>CAIYZW010000139.1 GCA_903930725.1 uncultured Bacteroidota bacterium | reverse complement strand
GTTTTAAATTCCAGTGTGATGTTATCACTTTCCCGGAATTTCCTTTCGATGACGAGAAAATCATTTTCCAGCATAAAAGCTTCATCAGAAATAATTTCTTCCACCCAGCCGGGTTTCATGATTTTTATCCTCAATGTAGCGGGTTTATCCATCTTAATTTTAAAGACGAAACTATTTTGGTAAGGGTAGCCGGTTCCATTTTCGATTTGGATATTATTGTTATTTATCGTGGTGTTTAAAATATTGGGCATCAGCAAAGTTGCAACCAGGGCATCAGCTTGCTTCATCCAGGACGATTGAATAAAATAGGGTGTAATCCTTCCTGCATTTGGGCTGCAACACACGGCCACATCCTGGTGTGCAGGCGAGTACTTGTATCTTGTCTGTTTCCGGTCGGCCTCGACTTCGCCGTTTTTTGTCCCCATCATTTCGTACGAATTATCTGTTTTCAGATAGGCGATGCACGAATGATCCGGGTTTCGTGAGCCTTGCGCAGCATTATAAAATATTTTCTCAACATCATCGGCAACATGAGCTTTACCGGTTTTTTGAAGCAACAAGGTGTAGCCGTCCATCAATTCGTGCAACGAACAATATTCATAGCCCGTATGTGTGGGATCGGCAGAGCGCCCGGCTATCCATTCATCGCCAATAGCTCCGCCTGTTGGGGAGGTTGCGTTATTTGTCCTTTCGAGATAAATAATTAAAGCATTGTTTAAAACAGAATCACCCGAAGCGAATGCTGCCACAATTAAAGGCCGCAAATGTTCGTAGGTGTGAACGCCGTGCGATTTTAATTTATAAGCCGAATCCAAAATATTGGTAAGCTGAACATCGCACTCCGACTGATACGTTTCCGAAAAATCGTTATACAAAAACAGGGCATATTGCCGGTATTTTACATTCCCGGTAAGCAGGTACATTTTCTCTAAAATATCCGTAAAGGTCAGCCCATGCGAAACACCACCATTAAAACTGTTGCCCGAACTGAAAGGGCTTGAGGCGTTAACCGGGTAATTGTGCATCACATTATCAACAGCCTTTATGAGTGCGTTCCAAACTTTTTGATCACTGGTGGCTTCATAATAAGCAAGCAAACTACGATACAAGGTTGCTTTTGCCCATAATTCGCCGTTTTCGCCATCAAAACGATAGCGCAATTCGGGTGAATAAATGCCGATGTATCCATCTTCGTCCTGGGTTTCTAAAATATCCTGAATATAAAGGTTAACTTTTTCGATCCCCTTTTTATCGTCGAGCAAAAACACATTCCGGATGTAGCCGTCCCACCAGTTCGATTGGGTTTCGGAGTTCCACCATTTATATTGCTCGTCGCCGGCAGCATCGCCTTCTTTGAGGTTACCCAAATCTTTTGCTTTGCTGTTTTTTTGTAATCTTCCGGTGCTGTAAATCGGGTCGTTCATCAAATCAGGCACAAGTTTATCAAGGTTTCCAACAAAGCCTTCGATATCGTTTTGCATCTGACTTCTGACCCATCCGGCGGGTTTTATGCTTCCAAAAGGCAGTGCCTGAAGTTTTTCCGGTTTGTTTTGCGCGTTCATCGAAATTG
>CAIYZW010000138.1 GCA_903930725.1 uncultured Bacteroidota bacterium | reverse complement strand
TGTTACCCAACGCAGATCAACTGAAGCTTTCCATATTGCTATTAATGCCCAAACTAAGGTTATAAGTACAAGTAAAATATCTATTGCTGCTAAAAGATTATTTTTTAACCATTTGAAAGTTTTGTACAAAAATGAATTATCTTCATACACTTTTTTAAAATTCCTGTTTCCTCAATTTTTTATTCAAAATGAATGATTTAGAAAAATCAGCATTCAAGCTAAGGCTTATAAATGTTTGCAAAGCACATGCTTTGGAAATTGCCGAAAATTCGCGTTTTGTGATGGAAGATTCTCAGAAAAGCGCAAACGAATACGGGCAGCCCAAAGACCGTTACGATTCGTATCGTGCACAGCTTCTAACAAGAGGTGAAATGTTTGCAACTCAATACCAGCAGGCTTTGGAGCAATTGGCTGTCCTCGAAAAAATTGGAATTGACCAGCTTCACGAAAAAGTAGAGTTTGGCTCGGTGGTAATCACCGATAAACAGAAAATGTTTGTTGCCACAGGCTGCGGAAAAGTTAACCTTGATGGTGATACTTATTTTGCGGTTTCACCACTTGTCCCCATTTTTTTAGCAATGAAAGGCATGAAAAAAGGTGATTCCATCAACTTCAGAGGACAAACCATTAAAATACTGGATGTTTTTTAATAATCAATTCCCCCAAATTTATTCTCTGTTTTTTTGAATTTTGAATTTTGAGAATTGAATTTTGAGAATTGAATTTCCCTCTTTTTATCCACCTGCTTTTTTAGCCCGGTAGCCTTCCTGCGTTAATATTTCGATCACTTTTTCGCGCAAATCACCCTGGATAAAAATCTCATTATCCTTGGCAGTACCGCCAGTTCCACACTTTGTTTTGAGGAATTTTGCCAGGCTTTTCAGGTCGTCATCGCTTCCCACAAAACCTGTAATTTGCGTAACCACCTTGCCTTTGCGCTGTTTCCGGTCGAGCCAGACTTTGAGGTTTTGCTGGCGAGGGGTGAGGGTTTCGCTCTTTTCATTTCCAGCCATTTCAAATTCAAAATCCGGGTTTGTGGAATACATAATATCGCCGGTTATTTTTTTATTTTTCTTGTTCATTTTGTTGTTTGCTTGGCGCAAAGATAAAAAACCATTAAAACAAAATGCCATTCTTAAAATATTGGGAATTTTCATAATTGTGCAATTCGGGATTTTAAGGTTGGAATGAGTTTTATTTATCGGGTTTTAAAAATAAATCACCTAAATGACGCCGTATCTGGCTAACTTTGCCGGTTTAACGAAAACAAAGATTTATGTCCTTGCAATTTGCCGTCCTCATTCAGGAACATCAAAAGTTGGGTTTTTTGTTTTATCCGTTCATTATCAAGGATGAAGGCAAGGAATACTTTGAAATTATTGACCGTGTCTCGTTCTCAAATCTAAAACTTTACGAGGCTGAACTTACTAAAAATCAGCTAAAAATCGTGAGCGAAATTGAGGAATACAACGATCAGAATCTTACAAAACGCTTTACAAACAAGAAAATACCGCCCCGCGATTTTGTCTTGAAACTCGAGAAAGATTATATCGCACAGTTTGTTCGTCCTTTTGTCGAAAAGCAAATGGCCAAATGTATTGTCCTGATTGCTTCAGACGGGATCAATGTTTTTTTCAGGCAAAGCAACAACGCAGTTTATCTTTCCGACCGTGTTTATGTAGAGCCCCAACCCGCCGAAATTATCTTCAATTTTATTAAACTTCCCACCGAAACCCAGTATTTCCAAACTGTTAGCCACAGCGGTAAAGTGATGAATCTTACCAACAAGGATGCA
This sequence comes from uncultured Bacteroidota bacterium, assembly GCA_903930725.1. GTDB lineage: Bacteria > Bacteroidota > Bacteroidia > Bacteroidales > 4484-276 > CAJATL01. The sequence continues at coordinate 2,974 of CAIYZW010000138.1, read as the reverse complement.
ATGATCATGACAAACGAGCCATGTTGGCTGCTTTTGGAAAATCATTTGTACCGTTTTAAAGATGAAGTTGATGGAAAAAAGCTAAAAATATTTTTCAACAAAGATTTTATCCTTTATCCTCAAAAACTTGAAGAACAGTTTTATTCGACTTTTGTAAAATCCTGTATCGGCAATTTCCCTTACGAGGCCATTGGTTTTGAGGTTATCGAAATGGAAAGCGAGAAATTTGCTGTTTTATCTTACGAAAAGGATTTCACGGGTCTTCCAGGCTTGGTTTTAAGGTATAGTTACGATGGAAAAGTCATCGAGCCCATGCAAAACCACAAGATTGTGGTCGAATTTACGAAGTCTCCGGAGTTTAAATACCGTGTTTTCAGGCGAAACGAAGAATGGGAAGCTGGTGTAATTAAAACTTTGAATAATCTTGGGCTGATAAAAAGTCATGAAAACAATTTTCGACTTGCTGATGCCGGAAAAACATCCGAAACCACAGATGTTTACGGGCTTTTAGGCTGGCTTAACGCAAACGCTGAGGTTCTCCAAAGCCAGGGTTTTATAATCGCTCAACAATTTTTGGGCATCGAATATTTTACCGGAGCCATAAAAATGGCCATCAGTTTTACCGAAAAATCCGACTGGTTTGATGTTTACGCGGTAGCCAAATTTGGCGACGATTTTGAAATCCCCATTATTAAACTCCGGAAATATCTGCTCAACGGAATCCGCGAATTCAGGCTGCCCGACGGGAAAGTCGCCATTTTGCCCGAACATTGGTTCGAGAAATATTTCGACTTACTGTCGTTTGGGGAGAAAGATGGCAACAGGTTAAAAGTTCATGTTCATCACTTTTCGTTGATGGAAAGGGCTTTTGAAGGAATTTCGATGGAAATCAGTTCAAATCTTGAAGCCCTTAGCTCTGGAAAATCTCTTCGTGAAATCGAAGTGCCAGAAGGTCTCACTGCAACACTTCGCTCTTATCAGGCCGAAGGTTTCCAATGGCTCGATTTTATGCGGAATAATAAGCTGGGAGGCTGTCTTGCAGATGATATGGGTTTGGGTAAAACAATTCAGACATTAACGCTCCTGCTTAAAGTTTCGTTGATGAAACCCAACACTCCGGTAAACAAAACGATACGCAAAACCGGGCAGGTTAATCTCTTTGCCGAATCGGATGATGTAGCAAATTCAGGCAATCCATCGCTGGTGGTGATGCCCGCTTCACTCATTCACAATTGGGAAAACGAAATCAGGAAATTTACGCCCGGCCTAACAGTGATCAATTACACCGGGCCACTCCGCGCCGAGTTACAGCATCGTTTTGCCGAAGCAAATCTTATTTTGGCCACTTATGGTGCCATCAGAAATGATGTTGATACTTTGGCGAAAATGGATTTTGAGTACATCATTCTCGACGAAAGCCAGGTGATTAAAAATCCTTCATCCAAGATTGCACAGGCTGTAAACAAGCTTAAAAGTGCTCACAGGCTCGCTATCAGCGGCACACCCATCGAAAACTCCCTCACCGATCTTTGGTCGCAAATGAATTTTCTGAACAAAGGCCTGCTTGGAGACCTGTCATTTTTTAAGCGATATTTTGCCTCGCCAATCGAAAAAACCAATAATGCCGAACGTCGCGAAAAACTTCATTCGTTGGTAAAACCATTTATTCTGCGGCGCACAAAATCAGAGGTGGAGAAAGAACTTCCTGAGCTAAGCGAGGAATATATTTACTGCGAGATGAGCGAACAGCAGCGGGAAATTTATCAGGCTGAAAAATCAAGAATCAGAAATCATATCCTTGAAAGTATCGAACTTAACGGGCTCGAAAGATCTGCCATTGTAATTTTGCAGGGATTGACAAAACTGAGGCAATTGGCCAACCATCCTGCTTTGGTTGAAGAAGAAGATGCGTCCGATTCGGGAAAATTCGATGAAGTTATCCGGAACCTCGAAACACTGATCAGTGAAAACCACAAAGTGCTGATGTTCTCATCTTTTGTAAAACATTTGGATAAATTTGCCGCCTATTTTGATGAACACAAAATCGGCTATTCACGACTTACCGGCGAAACCCGCCACCGCGCTGAAGTTATCGAAGAATTTCAGCAACAAGCAAACCGCAATGTATTTCTTATCTCGATAAAAGCCGGTGGCGTCGGGCTTAATTTAACCCAGGCAAGCTACGTTTTCCTGCTCGACCCCTGGTGGAATCCTGCCGTCGAAAACCAGGCCGTTAACCGGGCACACCGGATCGGACAAGACAAACACGTTTTTGCTTACCGGTTTATCACCCTCGACACAATCGAGGAAAAAATTATGAGACTTCAACAGAAAAAGTCGAAACTTGCCGAAATATTTATTCATTCCGATAATCCAATAAAAGAACTTAGCGTTAAAAACATCACCGAATTAATGGATTAGATGCTTACTTTTGCAGAAAAGTTATCACTAATAGAGCCGAAGTAACTATATTGGAGGATTTTTAACAATTAAGGTACAATGCTAAATTTGATTTATTAAAAAAAACAAGAATATGTCAGAATTTGTGATAAAAATTGAAGATGAAATTGTTCAGGTATTAGGCAAACAAACTATCGAAAAATATTTGCAGGCATTTATTACACAGTCAATTTTAAAAGTCGCTGCAGGCGATATTTTAAAGGATTATGATAATGAAAGTTTGAATGGAGATAAAATTTGGTTAGCAGCAAAAAAGAGTGCTTTTTTAAATGATAGGTATAGTCAGTACATAAAAGTTAGTGCAAATGTTTGATTATATTCTTGATACAAATGTAATCATGAGTATGCTCATTAGTGGAAAAGCGAGTTACAGACCGATTGTGATGTTCAACAGGTTTGTTACAATTGATTATCTTTTTAATGAAATTGATGAGTATAAAATGACCATATTTGAAAAAACCAAGCTTGAACGAAATCAACTTATTGAGTACACAAATCAAATATTATCAAAAGT
>CAIYZW010000137.1 GCA_903930725.1 uncultured Bacteroidota bacterium | reverse complement strand
TGCGGAATACGCTTTCAATAAATCGCACTCGACCTGTTATGCCTTTGTGGCATTCTGGATGGCTTATCTTAAAACACATTTTCCGGCCGAGTTTATGGCGGCAGTTCTCAGCCGCAACCTGAGCGATATTACCAAAATCACCTTTTTTATTGACGAAACCAAACACATCGGTATCAAGGTTTTAAAGCCTGATGTAAACGAATCGGAAGTTAATTTTATCGTTAATAAAGCTGGTGAAATCCGTTTTGGGATGGCCGCGATTAAAGGTCTGGGTGGCAACGCCGTTGAAGAAATTATTGCCGAACGTAGCCGGAACGGGGTTTTCAGCAGTGTTTTCGATTTTGCAAAACGCATAAACCTTCGTATTGTGAATAAACGGAGTTTCGAAGCGCTGGCCATGGCCGGAGCCTTCGATTCGTTCGAAAACACACACCGGGCGCAGTTTTTCTATCGCGAAAATACCGACGACACCATCTTTATCGAAAAACTTATAAGGTTTGCCACCAAAGTTCAGGAAAGGCAAAGCTCGCAGCAGGTTTCGCTGTTTGGAGATGCCGGCGAGATCGAAACTTCCGACCCGCCTATGCCCGAATGTAAACCGTGGTCGGGCATCGAACAACTCCGCAACGAAAAAGAGGTGACAGGTTTTTACATTTCAGGGCATCCGCTCGACGAATACCGGATTGAAATGAAAAATTTCGGAAAAAACAGGATCTCTGACTTTAAGGATAATCTTAAAAAATACAATGGAAAAACCATCGTTTTTGGCGGTATGGTCATTAGTGCCGAACATAAAACCACTCAAACCAACAAGCCTTTTGGGAGTTTTGTGGTCGAAGATTACGATGATACCATCGAGCTAAGGTTGTTTTCCGAAGATTATCTCAGATTCAGGCACTATCTTGCCGAAGGCTTTTTTCTGCTGATTTCTGCAAGGGTTCAGCAACGTTTTAATGCAGCCGAGCAACTCGAAATTAAGATTACAAACATCATGCTGCTCCCTGAGGTCATCGAGAAAAATGCACACGAAATTAAACTAAAACTGTTGCTCGACGACCTGAATGATGAGCTTATCGAAAAGATTGAAGCGTCAGCAAAAAGTAATAAAGGCAATTGCAAAATTACTTTTGCTGTTTACGATAGTTTCGAAAAGCTTAATCTGAGCTTCAATGCAGCCAACATAAAAGTTAATGCCCAGGAATTTTTAAATTTCGTCGAAACCGTGCCCGAACTGACCTATATGATGAATTAAGTGCTTGAATGAGATTCGTAAATTTTGGCTACAAATCGGTTTAATTCAGCCAAAGCGACCTTTTATAAAAAGAAAGGTGATCATTCCTGAGTTTTTTGGCTTTAAATCTATCAGGATGGTGTGATTGTTTTTTCGATTGAAGTAAAAAAGTATTTTATTACCGAAAATATGGTATTACTTTTGCTCTACTGCATTTTATTAAATGTTCGGAATAAAGTTATTGAAATACAATAATATAGCGTAATTACTGTTCTGTTTTTTTATTTTCAATCACTAAATCAATTTGCGAAAGTTGGGTTAATTCAGATAAGAAATGTTTCAGGAAATACTCACTTACTCCATTTTACTGCTAATTGCCGGCATATTGCTGAACAAAGGGTATGCTTTTTTTAAAAAACCAGTAAGCCATTGCCAGGGCTGCTATGCGGCAAAAAGTGGTTGTAAGATTGCCGAGATTAAAAGGACGTCAAAAGCCGGAAAATAAATTTAACCACAGGTTTTTGCCTCTACCTAAAATTTCAGGATTTTTATCTCTAAATGTATTAAGGTGATTAATTTTTTTATTTTTGTAAAATTAAATCCAGCAAATATGTACAAAATAATTGATCCTGTTCTTATTAACCAGCGAATCGAAGAATGGGAAGCTGAATTGTTTATTGATATCTTCAATCTTTTTAAAGAAAGCTATTACGAGAAAATGGAACAGATTGCAGAAGTTGTAAGAAAAAGGGATTTTAAAGGCATCAAAGAGAAGGTTCATCCGATGAAATCTAATTTCAAATATTTTTGTAACAACACCTGTGAATTTATAGAAAAGACTCAGGAACTCGAAAACAAAGGCGATCGTAAGGAAAGTGAGGGTCTTGATCAACTCCATGATTATTTTGCCAAAAATGCTGATTTAGCCTTTAATGAATTAGAACAATTTGTTAAAGAATTTAGTAAGTGAGTCTTAGTTAATTATCTAAACGATTGAGCCCTTCAATAGCCAAAGCAAAATTCGTCGAAACTTCGAGCGTTTTTTTGTAATCTTTTCTTGCCAGATCGGCATTTCCGGCCAATTCATAACTCCATCCACGATTGTACCAGGCTTCGGCGTAAGTGGGTTCAATTTCGACAACTTTCGTAAAATATTCGATGGCTTTAGTAAAATCCTTATTATAAACCAGATTGATGTAGCCTAAATTGTAAAGTGCGTAAACGAAACCTGGCTCGATCTCAAGTATCGCCTGATAAGTAGAAACTGCTTTTTCGGTTTGGTTGTTTTCCTGAAAAAACAGGGCCAGATGATAATAAGGCTGGATGATATCATGCCTGATTTTGATAGCGGTATTCAAATATTCAACCGCTAAAGGATTATGCTGCGCAGAATAAACAATTCCCAATTGAAGGTAGGCATCGTAATAATCCTGATTCTGGTCGGCAGCGGCCTTAAAGTCGTTGATTGCGCCAATGGTGTCTCCCTTTTCCATCGAGCCATAGCCACGGATAAAGTAAGCCTCCGGGTTGATATTGTCAATTTGCAATAACCTGGCAATGGTTTTAAATGACTCATCGTAACTTTTTGTATAGAGATAAAGCGTTGCCAGTTTGAGTAAGGCCTGTTTGTTTTTTGAATCTATCAAAAGTGCTTTATCCAGCGATTCCTTGCTTTTGTTGGGATTGCCCAAAACGAGGTAAGCATCGCTAAGTAAGACAAAATGAGCAGGTTCCTTGCCGTTGATGTCAATTGCAAAGAAAATGTCACGTATTGCGCTGTCGGCAAGCTGGTGGTTGAGGTAATACTTTGCCCGTTCAACGAAATGCGCATCGTTGCTGCCATTTTTGATAATATTTTTATTGAGAATCTCAAGTTCAGAAATGACCTCTTTAGTTTCATCCGGGGCTTTGTTCTCCCGGTTATTTGATGATTCGGAGCACGCAGCTAACAACCAGATGGAAGTGAAGAGTAGAACTAAATGAAATATTCTTTTCATAAAATGCAGTTTCAATTTTATAGTGTTTTTGGTATTTCTGTTTGTCTGGGAAAAATGAAAAAACCTAACCGGCTGGTTTATGCAGATTAGGCTTTTTTTATTTCTACTCGAAATTTTCTTTAAAGTTCCCGAAAATCAATTATCAAGCCTTTGATTTTAAAACTTCCCTGATTTTCAATTCTAATTCTTCGGCCAATTCGGGATTGTCGGCGAGGAGGCTTTTAACACCTTCGCGGCCTTGTCCCAATTTAGTGTCACCGTAACTAAACCATGAACCGCTTTTCTTAATTATCTCAAAATCAACACCAAGGTCAATAATTTCGCCCAACCTTGAAATTCCTTCACCATACATCAGGTCAAATTCGGCACTCTTAAATGGAGGTGCAACCTTGTTTTTAACAACTTTTACACGAACCCGGTTGCCGCTCATGTTTTCGCCATCCTTAATCTGGCCAATCCTGCGAATATCGAGTCGGACAGAGGCATAAAACTTCAGTGCATTACCGCCGGTTGTAGTTTCAGGATTGCCAAACACTACTCCGATTTTTTCCCTGAGCTGATTAATGAAAATACAACAAGCACCTGTCTTGCTGATGGTTCCGGTAAGTTTTCGCAACGCTTGCGACATCAATCGAGCCTGCAAACCCATTTTCGAGTCGCCCATTTCACCTTCAATTTCACTTTTTGGTGTTAAAGCAGCCACCGAGTCAATTACAATGATGTCAATCGCACCTGACCGGATAAGATTATCTGTAATTTCGAGTGCCTGCTCACCGTTGTCGGGTTGCGAAACCAGGAGATTTTGGATGTCAACGCCAAGTTTTTGTGCATAAAAACGGTCGAAAGCATGCTCTGCATCAATGAAAGCAGCTATTCCGCCAAGTTTTTGTGCTTCAGCGATGGCATGTATTGCCAGGGTTGTTTTCCCTGATGATTCGGGGCCATAAATTTCGATAACTCTGCCTCGTGGCAGACCACCAATACCTAAAGCTGCATCAAGGCCAATAGAACCAGATGAAAAGTATGGAATGTTTTCCATAGGCGAATCGCCCAATTTCATAATGGCACCTTTGCCATAATTTTTTTCGATATTTCCCAGTGTCCGCTCCAGAGCTAACAATTTCTCAGCCCGGATTTTATCGGCAGGGTTTTGTACTTCTTTAGCCATATTTTTTTTGTTTTTATAGTTATTATCCCTGCATTGCTTTTATAATCTGCGCTGCATGGTCTTTTGTGTCAACTTTTTCGAATACTTTTTCAATTTTTCCTGATTCGTCAATCAGGAAAGTAGAGCGTAAAATACCTTCGTAATCTTTGCCATACATTTTCTTCATTCCCCAGGCACCAAAAGCTTGTAAAACAACTTTGTCCACATCTGGAATTAGGGTGAAAGGCAGTTGGTATTTTTCGGCAAATTTCTTTTGTTTTGATTGATTATCGGCACTAACGCCAATAATTTTATAACCTTTATCCAGCAGGTCGCTATAATTATCCCGCAGATTACACGATTCGGCAGTACATCCCGGAGTATCCGCTTTTGGATAAAAATAAAGGATTACTTTACTGCCTCTAAAGTCGCTCATTTTTATCGGGTTACCATCCTGATCAACGGTGCTAAAATCCGGTGCGACGTCGCCAATTTTTAATAATGCCATGTTTTAAAATTTAATGGGTTAAGCTACAAATGTAATTAAATAGGATTTTAACAATTTTCAATTTAAGAAATATTATGAATCTGTTCTTTATCTTTTGCGGAGAGCGTTTCGAAATACTTACAAAATTGACTGATGGCGCAATGGTCGCATTTTGGTTTTCGTGCCTGGCAAACATATCTTCCAT
>CAIYZW010000136.1 GCA_903930725.1 uncultured Bacteroidota bacterium | reverse complement strand
GGCTTTATCCCTGCCTGTAAAGAATGGCCAGAAACGTTTACCCAATGAATCCCTGATTGCATTTTGTGGAATCCGGCTATTGGGTATCCCAATTTCCTCACCATAGTAGATAAACGGCGTTCCACGAAGCGTTAGAAGCAAAACTGCAGCTACTTTTGCTTTTTCGGTTTTATTTCGTGTAAATGGAAACCTGTTTATACTTCTGAATAAATCGTGGTTTGATAATACATGGCAAGGCCAGCCTTGTTTAGGGATCTGTTTTTGGTAATTATTTATTGTGTTGATGTATTGGTGGGCATTCCAGGGCTTGAACATCAGCGAAAAGTCAAATGCAAGATTTAGGGAATTATCTCCTTTGCCGAGATAACTTGCCGCAACTTCCGGATCTCCCGGAGGCATAACATAAATTTCTCCAACTGTCATTTTATCTTCGTAACCATCCATCAATTTACGAAGGTCTTTTACAATTTTGAATGAACGGCTCCTGTTGCGGGTATAAACAGGCTGCTGAAGAAATGGAAACATCGGAAAGACCGGATTATCCCTGAATTTTTTATCCTTTACAATAAAATTAACAACATCCAGCCTGAAACCATCAACCCCAAGGTCGAGCCAGAATTGAAAGATTCCGAAAAAAGCATCAGAAAGTTCCTGGTTACGCCAGTTTAAATCGGGTTGTTCCTTTAAAAATGAATGTAAATAAAATTGATTTGTGAGTGAATCAAAATGCCATGCACTGCCGCCGGCTGCCGATTTCCAGTTATTCGGCAGGTTTCCGCTTTTCCCATCCTGCCAGATGTACCAGTCGCGCTTCGGGCTTGTAAGTGAAGAACGGGATTCGGTGAACCATGGATGCTGGTCGGAGGTATGGTTCATGATTATGTCGAGAATTATCCTGATGCCAAGATTATGCGCTTCATTAACGAGTTGGATAAAATCATCCATCGTACCATAATCAGGCGAAATGGAATTAAAATCGGAAACATCATAACCAAAATCTACATTTGGCGAAGCAAAAACCGGCGAAAGCCAGATGGCATCAACACCAAGGTCGGCTAAATATTTCAACTTACCGATAATGCCGGGAATATCGCCAATACCATCATGGTTTGAATCGGCAAAACTCCGTACATAAATATGGTAAACCACACCATGTTTCCACCATACCCTGTTTTCGATCTCGATTTTATGCATTGGTTTTGGCTATTTCGTGCATTCCAACATTATCCAAAAGCTGTCCGAAGATTGCTTCGGCATTGTACGTTTTCCCACGATCGAAAGCAGCTTTCCTCATCAAAGTTCGCAACGTGGCATCCTTAAAAAATGCAATAATCTCTTTTGCCATCTGATTGCTGTCATTTGCAAGAAATCCGCAAACACCATGCTGAATAATATCCTTTGGACCTTTGGTATTGTAGGCTATTACCGGAAGGCCGCAACTTAATGCTTCGAGCACCGAGCAACTAAAAGTATCGAAACGCGAAGGAAGAATCAACAGGTCGGAGGCTGAAAACAAATCAGGTAATTTATCATGGTCAATCCAGCCTGTAAAAATAGCTTCGGGAAATTTTTCCTTAAGTTTACCGACTGCCGGACCGTTTCCGGCGATGACCATTTTAAGATTTGGAATGGTTTGAATGACCTGCCTGTAAATCGCGGGCAATTCCATAATTCCTTTTTCGATACTGAGCCGGCCTGCAAACAGCAATACCGGTGTATTTTCCTCAAGACCAAAAACTTCTTTTTTTGACACTTTTTTGGGTGAGAAAATCTCGTCAACCCAATGTGCGGTTAGAAAAACACGCGATTCATCCATTTTCATCGCTTTCCCCGAAAGCCATTTCTGTTGGTCGGTGTTGAGTACAAATATTCCATCGAAACTTTTATAGTACAAGCGCAGAAGGCGGGTAACAACCGAAATACCGGCATTTCCGATTTTCAGGGCAGTTCGGGCAAACATCAGCCAGTCGGTGTGAAGGTAACAAAAAGCACTTGTGCCGGCCGATTTACGCAGGTAAAGTGCAGCCATTCCCATTGGACCTTCGGTGGAACTAATAATTCTGTTGTAACCTCCTTTATGGAATAGCCTTTTTAGATTAAAAATGCCCGGGATACAGATAGGCTGCTGTCGGTAAAAAGGAAGCGAAAATTCGGCCACAGGTTTTACAACCAATAAATTTGGTGCTGACTTTATCCTGTTGCTGCACACAAGAATATCTATCGGAAGATTTCGCGTTGTTATTTCCTGATGAATTGACTGTAAAACCATTGATACGCCATTTCTGTCGCCAAAAGTATCAGTCATCCAAAGTATTCTGTCGGATTTTGTTTTCATTTACGGTGCAAAAATCCTCAAAGATTCATTCATTTAAAGCAAATATTTTAAACTTAATAATTTGTTAATCTTTACTTAATGAAGACTTAAAGGCCACTCGAGATGCTGTTCAGAATTCATACTATACTTTTGCGGCCATGAAAAATCCTAAAATTCATAAAAGGAATGTAGAGGTTGTAATCATTTCTGATGTTCATCTTGGCACTTATGGCTGCAGGGCAAAGGAGTTGCTCATGTATCTGCGAAGCATCAATCCCGACCTGCTTATTCTTAATGGCGACATCATTGATGTTTGGCAGTTTCGCAAAAGCTATTTTCCAAAATCGCACATCCAGGTTATTAAATATGTTACGGGTTTGATAGCTAAAAATACCCGTGTGGTTTATGTTACCGGGAATCACGACGAAATGATGCGGCGCTATGCAAATTTAAAATTCGGTACTTTCAGGCTGGTAAATAAATTCATGTTAAAAATTGATGATACCAAAACCTGGATTTTTCATGGCGATGTTTTTGACGTGACGATGCAATATAGCAAATGGCTTGCAAAACTCGGATCAATTGGCTATGATACATTAATCCTGCTAAATAGTTTTATCAATTTTGTAATGGTATCCTGTGGAAGAGAAAAAATCTCCTTTTCCAAAAAGATTAAGCACAGCGTAAAAACAGCGGTTTCATTTATCAACAAATTTGAAGAAACAGCCGCCGACATTGCCATTTCAAAAGGATATCAAAATGTGGTCTGCGGGCACATTCATCAGCCCGAAATCAGGGAAATATCCAATCAACATGGTTCGGTGAAATATATGAATTCCGGCGACTGGGTTGAAAACCTGAGTGCGCTGGAGTATAACGAGGGAGCCTGGAGTATTTACAGTTTCCGGAACGATCCTTTCGCCAAAGCTTTTTCCGAAAAGCAATACCCATCCGAGTTGCCCAAGGACAGGAAAATATTTGAAGACCTCCTTTTGGAATTGAGTATTGGCAGGTGATTATTTTTTCCAAATGAAAAACCCGATTGGCATAGAGCCCTGGCTTAACAATTTCTTAACATTAAGTTAAAGTATAATTAACATCCTAAAGGTGATGCTGATTTACTTTTGTCGAAACAAAAAACAGATAATTATGAAAAAGAATTTATTAGCACTTTTAATATTAATGGTTGTTACATTTGGCGTTAAAGGCGCCTATTCATCAGGAGGCCCTAACAACCCTCCAATTGCCAATGCCGAAATTACCGGGCAGGTAAATGATAATGCTACCGGCGAATCGCTTGCCGGGGTTATTGTTGCAATTGAGGGAACTGACCAGACAACTTACACCGATCTGGATGGTAATTTTAAATTTAAAGGGATGTTGCCGGGTAAATACAACCTGGTGTTTTCGTATATTTCGTACAATAAAAGCTTGGTCGAAAACCTCGATATTACCGAAAGCGAAAAAGAAATCATTGAAGTAAAATTGCAGGAAACAAAATAATCATTTTTGATGAGAAGATATTAATTGAGAAAAGCAGTCCTTTGGGGCTGTTTTTTTGTTTTAATAACGGCTTGATTGAATTTTTGATGCTTATGGCATCTTTAAATTTCAAATATTTTGCACCAGGTTATTTTCTTTGTGTAAACTTTCAAAAAATGTTAGTATTTTTGTTATCGTATTTGATACATTAAACGTGAGAGCTAAATGAAAAAAATTATATTAATTTTTGTGGTTCTGATTGGATTTTTCGGTTTTGTTAGTGGTCAGGAGATCGTCTCCAAAGATGGTCTCTATTACAAAGGCCATCAATTATTTACGGGGAAATATTCGGAATTTTATTCAGACAGCGTTTTGAAAATGGAAATGAATGTTGTTAATGGAAAAGAGGACGGTACCGTAATGCTTTTCTTTCCCAATGGTAAAAAAAAGGAACATAGGTCCTTTAAAAATGGCCTGAAAGAAGGTAAATGGTTAACCTGGGATGAAAATGAAAATCTTACTGCCGAAGCGAATTTTACGAATAATTTGAAGCATGGTCACTGGTATGTATGGGATTCGAATGGCAATAAACGTTACGACATTTATTATGAATTGGGTGAAAAGAAAGGCGAATGGTTCATGTGGGATGAACAGGGAAACCTTACCATGCAAAAAAAATATTAAGCAATTAATTACCTATCTAGGCAACCTTTAGGTCTGTTTATAAAACCCAACAAGGCATCCTGCTTTTTATCGAGGTGATATTCCATGTTAATTTTGAAATCCTCTTTCCAGTCTCAACAATATTTATCCCCAATTTTCATATTACCACCCGGAGGTTACACAAAACATTCATTTCAACAGTAATCATCATTCTGATTTCGTATTTCTTATTTACGACAAAATAAAACTTTACCATTTTCCCTAAACATTTCGTTTTGATTTATTAAAAGCAAATTTGAATTTGAACCAATAAACACCCCCCCGGAATTAAAATTTGCAACATAACTTAATCATTTGTTAACCTTTCGGTAATCTTTAGTTAAGATTTATCTGATAGAATTGTAGATAATTTTTTAATTCATTAATTAATAAAAATTGTCTTATGATAAAATTTAACTTATTGAAAATGATGATGATAGTTGTTTTATTACAACTTTTTTCATTTGATCTGGTCGCACAAAACCGAAAGGTGTTCGTGGCATCCGACCTCCACTACTTTGATCCCGACCTGATTATTAATGATGGATCAGCACTCGAGTCCTACCTGATGATGGACCGAAAAATGATCCGCGAAAGTGCAGCCATCTTTGAAGCGATGGTTGATACCATTTTATCAATCCATCCTGACCTGGTTTTTTTTACAGGCGACCTTACCAAAGATGGCGAACTCACCAGCCACCAAAAATTTGCCGGCTATTGCCAGATTTTGGAAGATGCAGGCATCGAAGTATTGGTAATCCCCGGTAACCATGACATCAACAACCCTCATGCTTTTGCTTATGATGGGGCAAACGTGATTCCTGTTCCCGGAGTTAGCCCAGTGGAATTTGCCAGCATTTATGAAAATTTCGGATTTGGCCAGGCCATCGCCAAAGACCCGAATTCGTTGACTTACATTGTTGAACCAGCTCCTGGATTGCAAATATTTGCCATGGATGTTTGCAGATACGACGACAACTACACGCTTGGCCATCCTGTTACAGCCGGAAGCATCCCTGCCGATTCGTATTCATGGATTACCGGAAAACTCCACGAAGCCAAACAAAACAACAAACAAGTTCTCGGTTTGATGCATCACGGTTTGATGGAACATTACATCGGACAGAAAACACTTTTTTCAGAATATGTGATTGATGGTTACGACACCCTTTCGGTAAACTTTGCCAATATGGGCATGAAGGCCGTTTTTACCGGACACT
>CAIYZW010000135.1 GCA_903930725.1 uncultured Bacteroidota bacterium | reverse complement strand
GTGAAGATGATCGGAAAAGATGACCCGATCCAGGTACCAAAATAGGGGATGAAATTGCAAAGCGCCGAAATTACCCCGAACAAAATGGCATATTTTACGCCCAAAACGTAAAGGCCGATGGAATTAATCACTGCGAGTATCAGTACCACCACAAAGGCACCGCCGAAATAGCGTTGCGAAACAAACGAAATCTCGGTCAGGATTTTATTTGTCCGGTATTTATCGTTATCAGGAACCGCCCGAAGGATAAAAAAATGGAAACGTTTATTGTAAAACATCAGGTAATACACAAAAACGGGTATGATAAAAAGCTTGAAAATCGTTCCTGTCATTGCGTTTAAGGCATTATTCATCATTTTACTGCCCGACGAAAACAAAACCTCGATCTGGTCTTTTAACCACACTTTCTGGCTGGCAGTTTCGATGCCAAAAACTTCCTGGATATAGAGCGCAACTTCGTTTACATTTTTTAATGCTTTTGCCTTCAGTTCTGGGAAATTGGCCACCAGATCCGAAATTTCCTTGACCACAAGAACCGAAACACCGGCAAAAAAAATGCCCATCAAAATTATCGAAATAAAAATCGAAAGACGTCTGTGAAGTCCTAATCTGGTTAAGAACCGGCAAACCGGAAACATCAGCGAGCTGAACAAAAGACCAAAGGCAAGCGGCACCAGGAAATCTTTTGCAAGTGTCAGGCAATAGACGAATAAAATGATGAAGAGCAGAAAAAATGTGGCTTTCACCAAAAAGGAATTCGGATTTTGCATTGTTTTTTCGTTGAAAAATTAAACTTTAAAGTTTGCTTTAATTTTAAATCCTGTTGGTAAAATTACATCATTTAAAAATGTAAACCTATTTTTGCATCAAACGCCAAAATCTAAAATTTATGACAATCAAAGATGCACAGCAAATTGTTGACGAATGGATTAATTCGACCGGTGTAAGGTATTTTAATGAACTTACCAATATGGCCATTCTTACCGAAGAAGTTGGCGAAGTTGCCCGGATAATCGCCCGGAAATATGGCGAACAATCTTTTAAGGAGTCGGATAAAGGTAAAGATCTGGCCGATGAATTTGCCGATGTTTTGTTTGTGCTCATCTGTCTGGCCAACCAAACCGGCGTTGATCTTACCGAAGCACTCAAAAAAAACCTCGAAAAGAAAACCAACCGTGACAGTTTGAGGCACAGGAATAATGAGAAATTAAGATGAAGAACTTGGCGGTCGGCAGTGGGCAGTCACAAGTCAGTTACCAGTAGCCAGTGGGCAGTGGGGCAGTGGCAGAATTATTGCTAAATGCGGACAGCGAAAGGTTTATTTCCTTCGAAATTGCCGAATCGTAATCCTAAAATAAATTCTTAAAAACCCGACTACCAAACCGCGCGTTTCACTACTTTTACAACCCGGTTGGCCGCTGGCTTTTCCGGCAATGTAAAAATCACAAATCAATACAAAAAGCTATGTTTAAAGTAAACGAATATTTTGGGGGAAATGTAAAATCGCTGGCTTTCGAAAATGCCGAAGGTCCTGCAACTGTTGGCGTAATGGCTCCCGGCGATTACGAATTCGGCACTTCAACTGTCGAATACATGACCGTAACTTCTGGCAAACTTACCATTCTTCTTCCAGGCGAGACCGAATGGAAAACCTACAAACCTTACGAAACTTTTATCGTTGCAAAAGACACAAAATTTAAGGTTAAAGTGGCCGAACAATCTGCCTACAAATGCGTGTACAAATAAATTTATCACCTATTATTATCATGCCATAGTTACCCTTGAGGCAATTAATTGAAAGATTTCCTGAAAAAAACTAAAACGGCTGTACAATTTTAAACAAAAAATGTTTCCGGTATCTGGCTACAAATAAGGTTTTTGGCAGTTAATAACTTGATTTTGATTGCCATCATTTTGTGGTTTTGTAACTGTTAATTTTTTGTTAAGGCATCAGGCAACCTTTTTAAGCTTTTGTTCTCTATAATTGAGTAAATTCAAACACTCATCTGAGTTTACAAGGAATTTTCAGATACACGATTTTTTGCGAGGTTTTACTAACTAAATTAAATAAATTGTTATGAATAAAAATCTTTTACTACTACTGGTAATTTTAGCTTTTTTGCCATTCAGAATGATGGCAGAATG
Organism: uncultured Bacteroidota bacterium; assembly: GCA_903930725.1. GTDB lineage: Bacteria > Bacteroidota > Bacteroidia > Bacteroidales > 4484-276 > CAJATL01. Next base: position 521 of record CAIYZW010000135.1, on the reverse strand, counting down.
GGTTTCGCTGGATAAAAACAAAACATCCCAAACCCCTCCAAAAGTTCAGATACTTAGCGACGATAACAGCAGTACAGTTCTTAAAATAGAGATCGCCGGATTCGACATCAGGCAGTTAAGCACCAACGGGAAATCATATCAGATTGTAGATTTACTTTCGGATATTTTTGTTACCACCCCCGGTAGCCCTGAATTACCTCACATTGCCAAAATTCTGGCTGTGCCCGATCAGGCGGGCATTTCGGTCGAAGTAATCGAAACCGGAGAAATTCAAACCTTTAGCAACATCTATTTGCCACCGGCTCGCCAGAGTTGGTGGGAAGGCCAGCCCGAGACCGCCTACGAAGAAAATTCAAAGGCTTATAATTCTGGTGAAATCTTCCCGAATGAATTTGCCAGCACTGAAGCGCCTTCGGTATTCAGAGATTTTCGTATTGCCCGGGTTTCGGTTTTCCCGCTACGCTACAACCCAGCCAAAAGAGAGTTGCAGGCCGTTTCGTCAATCACCGTAAGGGTAAACT
>CAIYZW010000134.1 GCA_903930725.1 uncultured Bacteroidota bacterium | reverse complement strand
TTCACTGATGGCATCGAGCACGGCCAGTGATGTGTCCATGTTTTTCGCTTTCCGGTGACCCTGGACAGCTGCAAAAGGCAATTCAAAAGTTGCGTTGATCTTTTGCAGAAAATCAGTAGCCATAATGTTGTCTGCATCAAGTACAACGGCAATTTCATAGTCGCCAGGCAACAACTCCATGGCCTTGTTAAGCGCTTTTGATTTGGTGCTTTTTTCAAACTTTACTTCAATTACCCTGATTGGCAACTTTTTTAGTTGTACAATGGTTTCCGGCAGAAAGGAATCTGCAATGATGACCACATCATAAAGGGAATGCGGATAATCCTGGTTTAATGCATGTTTTGCAACTTCAATTATTACATCATCCTCTTTGTAGCCGGGGATCAGTACTGCAATTTTTCTTTGTTTTGGGTTTTTGGGATAAGGGTGTTGACGGTAAAACAATCCGGCGAAGGCATATATGAAAATATAGCTTACTGCCATGGCCAATGGAACGAAGATAATCCACTGAAACACATTGACGACCTCTAAAATCGCTATATCCATTGGGTTGGTGTTTTTGGTTACAGTGGGTTTAAAATTGAGGTTGTTCGTGGACCATTTTCGACATGATATGTCTGAAATGCCACTTTATGGCTTTGTGATAAGCAGTGAAATGTCCTGGATGACCTTTTATAAGATATACCAGGGCGTTTTTTGGGGCAGAAATCAACAATTGATATAAGATCGCCACGAAAAAAACTAGCCCGCTTACATTTCTTCTTAAATAGAGCAAGCGGGACCGATTCATATAATAGATCTTCAGCGCGCTTATTTTTCCTGTCGAAATTGATTCTTTATGCAGGATCGTAGAATTGTGGACATACCAAAGTCGAAATCCTGCTTTTTTAATCCGTGTGGCCCAGTCATGTTCTTCATAATAAAGAAAATAACATTCGGCCATTAATCCTACTTTTTTAATGACAGCCATCGGGACCATCATTGCGGCGCCATGAACAAATGCTGTCTTGCGGTCCTGGTCAAACTGACCCAAATCCTTTTGTCCGTGGCCGATGCCATGGTTACGGATCGTGTAAGGGTTAAATTCTGAAATTCCGGCAAACTGGATGGTATCAGGAGTATGGAAGTATTTGATTTTGGGGCTGACTGCCCCAATCATCGGATCAGCTTCGCATTTGGCCACAAGAGGCTCAAGAAATCCCGGATCAGCTTCCGTATCATTGTTTAAGAATAAAATGTACTTTCCCTTGGCTTTTCTGACACCAAGATTGTTCCCGCCGGCAAAACCAAGGTTTTGCTTGCTTTGGATAAACGTAATTTCAGGGTACTGCTCTTTGATGCAGGCAGGATCATCATTGGGAGATGCATTGTCAACCACAATAATTTCAATATTCGGATAGGTAATCAAACGAAGTGAAGCCAGTAGCTGGCAGGTAACCTCCGGGTGATCAAAGTTGATCGTGACTATTGAGACCAGCGGGAAATCCATATTCGATATAATTTCATGGATGATTAACAAAACCTCCTTGTGTACAAATATAACTATTTCAAAATGCAAATAAGAAAATTTTTGTTACTTTTATTGGATGCAAAATTTTTTTACGTCTTACTAAAGTTTTAATATTACA
>CAIYZW010000133.1 GCA_903930725.1 uncultured Bacteroidota bacterium | reverse complement strand
GGAAGGAGGGGGGGGGGGCACAATTTGACGGACATCCGTCACCGGTTCAGCCATTTTCTGAACAAGGGGGCTTTTTCGCGGCTCATGTCAATTTCAATCTTATCGTTGGGAGTTTTCATCTTTACCAGCAATTTGGAGTTCATCGATGGTTTGACAGACGCAATTCCATCGATGTTGATGATAAACTGCCGGTTTGCCCGGTAAAACTGTCTCGGATCGAGCAGGTCCTCCACTTCATCCAGCGTATCATAATCAAGGATGTATCTGTCACCGTTAAACAGGTAAATATAGTTCAGGGCATCCTTGGTCAGGAGCGAAATATCCTTTGTATTGATGATCACCCATTGGTTCTTGCTGTTTACAACAAACTTTTCTTTGAAGGCGCTTTGTTGCTCATTGGGGTTCATGATGCTCTTCACCAGGTTCATCAGATCCATGGGTGGCCGGTTCTTTTGTTCAACGATTTTTTTGCATTTGACGATCGCTTTTTTCAGCTCTTCCTCATCCACCGGTTTCAGCAGATAATCGGCGCCGTTGAGCTTTATGGCCCTTACGGCATATTCGTCGTAGGCTGTGGTAAATATGATCGGGCAGGTAAGGGTGAACTGCTCAAACAAGTCAAAACTCACGCCATCGGACAACTGGATGTCCATAAAGATCATGTCCGGTTCCGGGTTTGAACTGAACCATTTTCGCGCAGTTTTTAAGCTCGGCAGTTTGGCAATGACATCAATGGTGGCATCTGCTTTTTCAATTTTTTGCTGAAGGAGATTCGCGATAATTTCTTCGTCCTCAATGATCAATGCTTTCATAAATAGTTATTTAAACAAGCGGGATTTTTACATAAAAATATTCTTCCTCTTCCAGGATGATGACCGGATTATTGCTGATAAACTGGTAAAGCGATTTAAAGTTCTGCAAGCCCTGCTTATTGGAGGTCTCAACGACCTTTTTCCGCTGGATGTTGTTTTTGATGACAATGTAGCCCGGTTCCGTAAAAATTTCAATGAACAGGGGCGAATCAGGATTGCAGATGTTGTGCTTTATCGCGTTTTCAACCATGTTCTGAAGGCTGACAGGGGCAATTTTGCTGTACATGTTTTCATCTTCAACCCGGACAGAAATTTTTAATCCGTCTTTAAACCGGGTCTGTTGAATGCCAATGTAAAACCGTACAAAATCAATTTCTTCGCGCAGTGTCACCACATCGCTGTGGCGGTTCTTCAGGATGTAACGGTAAATCCGCGACATCTGGTCAAGAAATATCCCGGCCAGTTTCTGGTCTGATTCTATCAGCCCTGAGAGCGAGGTCAGGGAATTAAAAAGAAAATGCGGGTTCAGTTGTTGTTTAAGGCTTTCAAACAACACCACCGCCTTCTCCTTTTCCAGCATTTGTGCCTTGTTTTCAAGGATCATCACTTTTCCCTTTTGCCTGATCCTCAGTCGTAAAAAAAGAACCACGGCAGAAACGACAAGAATGCATACCAGCGATATAAACCAGATTTGCCGGAAAAAAGGTGTTTTAATGATGACTAAAAGCGACGTCTCCTTTGACTGCCACGAACGGTCTTTTGCCACGGCCTTCAACCTGAAAACATATCTGCCAGACGACAGGTG
>CAIYZW010000132.1 GCA_903930725.1 uncultured Bacteroidota bacterium | reverse complement strand
TGGTACTGCCATCGGGCATTTGCAGGATTTTCATGATGTTCGACACCGTTCCAATTCTATAAAGGTCATTTTCGGAAGGGTCCTCAACTTCAGGGTCTTTTTGAGCCAACACACCAATAGTTTTATTGCCGCTGTATGATTCTCTGATAAGTTGGATGGACTTATCACGGCCAACCGTAATCGGGATAACAACGCCTGGAAATAAAACTGTGTTTCGCAAAGGTAAGATCGGGAGAATGGCCGGGATTTCTTCAGCATTCATAATATCCTCATCTTCTTGCGAAAGCAATGGGATAAACTCAGCATCATTATCCACAATGTCCGAAATCATAAGTCTTTTATCTTCAAAAAATCTATACATAAATCTAAGTCTCGCTAAGTCAGAAAAATGGGGTTTTTAATAACCATATTAAAAACCAGGTTTTGGATTGTTTTACTTTTTGCAGCCTGAAAATCTGAATGTTAAAAAATAGAACTGAAAATGTCGGCGATTTACGGCCGTGGCACATCAGTAACTTAAAACCGCTTGAATCTTAAAATTAAAACCGCCTGTTTTCGTATGAAACCCAATAAATGTGGCGCATAATTTTTTCATCTTCTGCGGTAAATTCAATGTTTCGCCGGCTATAAACCAAGCGGGCAACTTTTAGGGCTTTTTCGATGTCGTAAGCCGAAAAACCTGTGGTTCCACCCCACGAAAATGATGCAATAAAATTCCTTTGGAATCCGCTTCCAAAAATATTTGAATTAACCCCAACCACAGTGCCAGTGTTGAACATCGTGTTGATGCCGCATTTGGAATGGTCGCCCATGATTAAGCCGCAAAACTGCAGGCCTGTTGGAACGAATGACTGGTACGGATAATTCCAGAGTTTTACTTCTTCGTACGTATTTTTCAGGTTAGAAGAATTGGTGTCGGCACCCAGATTGCACCATTCGCCAATGACAGAATTTCCAAGGAAGCCGTCGTGGGCCTTGTTGGAATATCCAAAAATGACAACGTTATTTAATTCGCCGCCAACTTTCGAATAGGGTCCAACGGTAGTTGGGCCATAAATTTTTGCCGACATTTTTACTTCAGCGTGTTCACAAAGTGCAAAAGGTCCACGAATAACGCAGCCTTCCATCACTTCAGCATCTTTTCCGATATAAATCGGGCCGTTTTTGGTATTAAAAATCGAACCCGAAACTTTGGCGCCTTCTTCGAGAAAAATCTCTCCATCGCCAATTACCATGTTTGTCGAATCCAGTTTTCCTGATTTTTTTCCTTTTGTAACCAATGGAAAATCAGCAAGGATGGCCTCCCCGTTTTTGGAAAAAATATCCCAGGTATTGTTTATTTTCAGGCAATTTCCTACAAATTCGATTTGGGTGATTTTTTCGTTTTCGTTGTCGGGTGTGGTGTCCAATTCATCAGCATCAACATGTTGGGCTATTATGGATTCGTCGTTAACGAGCGCTTCATTTTTTTCGAGCGCTTTAATTTTTTTTACCAATTCTTCGGTTGGAACTATGGAACCATTTATCAGGATGGTGTCCTTGTCGCGTTTGATTGGGAACTTTCCACTGAGGTAATCTTCGGTTAATGTTGATGTTTTTTCGTTTAGCAATTTTTCCCATTTTTCGCGGATGGTTAAAATGCCAAATCTCATATCAGCCACCGGTCGTGTAAACGAAAGTGGTAAAAGATGGTTGCGGGAATAATCGTCGAAAAGTACGTAATTCATAACTATAAAATTGAAAAATTATTGATATACAATGATTTATGAGGTTTTGCCCTATTAATCAAAACTATGCAAAGCTATGTAAATTAATTTCAGCGAAAAGGAAAATAGTTAGTTCCAGGAATTTGTTTAATGTTTAATCGGGCACAAAAACAAAAAGACCCTCTGGAATGGAGGGCCTGAAAATATCTTTTTAGTTAAAAGATTATTCTTGCTTTGTCTTGCTTTCGAAGTGTTTGGCATACTTGGTTTTGAACTTATCAACACGACCAGCGGTATCAACAAGTTTCAACTTCCCGGTAAAGAATGGATGAGATGTATGTGAAATCTCAAGTTTAATCAACGGATATTCTTTGCCATCTTCAAATTTGATGGTTTCTTTAGTATTAGCTGTTGATTTCGACATAAACGTGTAACCGTTCGACATATCCTGGAAAACAACAAACCTATAATCTTTTGGGTGAATGTCTTTTTTCATAATAAAATTATCTTTCTTTTTTCGGCTGGCAAAATTAGTATTTTTAACTAATAAACAAGCCTGTTGGCAGATTTTTTTTTAAATTAGATGGATAGCAGGAATTTAATGGTGTCAACACCATCGGCATAATCCCACAATTCAGGAGTTTGAGTAGTTCCGGGGGCTATCCGGTTAGCAATTTTATCATCTGCCGAAACAATGCATTGTATTTTATCTTTCAGGGTTTCGATGGTTTGGTTAACGTATCTGAAATCTTCATACTTTTCGTAATACAGCACCGAAATTGGCGAGCTAAGTCCTTCATCTTCTTTTAAAATCAAAAATCCATTATCGAAATGTGGCGTTTGATTTACCAGATAAATGGCTTTGTTGTACTCGTAATTATTTTTGTATTTCGAATGATTAATTACATCAACCGAATCTTTGATGCTCTCGTAAAATCTGTCAACAACAAAGTTTTTTGGAACATAAATTTTTGAAACATTCCGGCAGCCTAATCCATAATATCTGAAAATATCAAGACCCAGATTATGCAAATCTTCGTTTGTTTCGCGACCGCTCAGTACAGCAACGCTGTTGCGGTTTTTGCGGATAATGTGCGGGTATTTTTCAAAATAATATTCAAAATAGCGGGAAGTATTGTTGCTGCCGGTGGCAATGATGGCA
>CAIYZW010000131.1 GCA_903930725.1 uncultured Bacteroidota bacterium | reverse complement strand
TTCACTGCAAACGTAACAACCATTAATGCCGGTGGTTCTGTAAATTTTAGTGATCTCACAACCAATAGCCCAACTTCATGGAGCTGGAGTTTTCAAGGTGCGCAAACTGCAACTTCGACAATAAAAAATCCTTCAAACATTATTTATCTCACACCAGGGATTTACGATGTTTCATTAACTGTTTCAAATTCTTTTGGTAGCGATTCAGAAACAAAATTGGATTATATCACGGTAAACGTTATTCCTTTGCCGGTGGCGAATTTCACTGCAAACGTAACAACCATTAATGCCGGTGGTTCTGTAAATTTTAGTGATCTCACGACCAACAGCCCAACTTCGTGGAGCTGGAGTTTTCAAGGTGCGCAAACTGCAACTTCGACAATAAAAAATCCTTCAAACATTATTTATAATTCGGCCGGAACCTATACTGTTACTTTGATTGCCTCCAACTCGTTTGGTTCTGATACCGAAATCAAAACAAACTATATCCAGGTAAATGCGGTTAATCCATTAATTGCCGATTTTGTAGCAGATAAAACAGAAATCCTGATCGGAGAAGTCGTTCATTTTACCGACATTTCAACCGGTAATCCGATATTCTGGTCGTGGGAATTTGAAGGAGGAAATCCTGCCATGGTAAACATGCGGAATCCTGGGGTAGTTTACGATTTTCCCGGTACTTATAATGTGAAGCTAACTGTTTACCGGGCTGGTGGAAACGATTCCGAAATTAAATATGATTACATCACCGTAACCGAACCCGTATCGTTGTATCCTCCGGGCTGGGAATTTTCGACAACTACACGTACACACGTTATTGCTGTTCCTTTGAGCGCCAACCCCAGAATTCATTTAACACCAATCGAGCCCGGTGATTTTATTGGCGTATTTTATAATGGCAGCGATGGATTACCAAAATGTGGAGGTCTTACCCAATGGGATGGTGTTGCCAATAAGCCTGTTGTAGCCTTCGGCAATGATGCTTCTATCGTTAAAAATGGCTTTTCGATCAACGAAACTTTCCAATGGAAAATTTATTCAATGAGCATGGAGCGCGAATTTGAGGCAACTGTAACTTACGATCCTACAGCACCAAAACTCGGGAAATTCTTTCCAACTGGTTTATCAGCATTAACCGACATTTATACCGGTAATGTATTTACGCTTTCGATACCAGCAGGCTGGAGTGGTATTTCCAGTCCGATTGACCCATGGGAAAAAAGCCTCGATAAGTTGTTTTTACCTGTTTTAAATGAGTTGATTTTGATGAACAATTTTAATGGGGTTTACGCACCGGGAATGAACATTAACACCCTAGTTACCTGGAATAATCATAATGGTTATAACTTCAAACTTGAGAATCCGGTTGAAATCGAATTTTTAGGTTATCCCGAAAAGCATCTCACACTGGCTATTCCGCAGGGATGGAGTTTCCTCAATGTCCCGGTTGCCTGCAATGTTGATGTTGCATCGTTGTTTTCATCACAACTCAGTAAGCTGAATATTGTACGTGAAGCCTGCGGTTTTAAAATGTACTGGCCTCAATACAACATCAACACGCTGCAGACGCTGTATCCCGGAAAAGCATATCTGATAAATGCTGTTACGGCTTTTAACCTGCCATTCACGGCTTGTTCAACAACTTTAAAAAATTCCGGAGTTGCTCCTGTCAGTGCACTTTTACTAAACCCTGAATGGAATCTTTTACCCGCCGGTGCCTCCGTTCACACCCTGGCAGTTACAGCTTCGGCTTGTAATCAGCTAAAAACCGGTGATATACTTGGAGTTTTTACAATCGAAGGCTATTGTGCCGGGATGGCAGCTTTTGAAGGAAAAGAATTTGCTGTTTCAGTTTTTGGAAATGATGTCACAACAACGTCAAAAGATGGATTTGACCAGGGAGAACCACTTACTTTCAAACTTTATAGACCATCTGAAAATGTTATCTGGAAACTTGATGTAACCTTCGACACGGCCTTGCCCGATGGCAGCGAATTTCTTGATAACGGACTTTCGGCGATCAGTGGTTTTAAACATCTGACCATTCAACCGGGAAATGACGGAACCATTAATCCTTCAATCTTTCCTAACCCAACCACTGGTAATTTCGTTTTAACCGGAATCCGGAATGTTGGTAAAATATGTGTAATGAGTGCCCAATGGCAGATAATAATCGAAATCAATGCTGATGGCTCCGAAACCAAAGAGGTTGATATGACAGGCAACCCGAGAGGGATTTATTTTATCAGGTTTGAAACTACAAATGGTATTCTTGTACGAAAAATTGTTATTGATTAATTCATGATGAATTACTTTAAAAACCCCGTTTCACTTGATGTTCCGGGGTTTTTTTATAAATCAATTGGCAAAAGGATAATTCTTTGGTATCTTTGTTTGTGATAAAATTGCAGCCAATAAAGCTCAATTCAAACAAAACGATTGTTAGTTATTAAAACAGGATATCATGAAGGCAATTAAACTCTTTTTTTTGTTTATTCTATCGAACCTTTTAAGTCTGGGTGCCTTTTCAGCAAAGGTCAGTCTTAAAACTGCCGAAACCGTTGCGAGGAATTTTTATCTGCAACATGGTTCAGGAGATGAAACTTTATTGTCAGGTGAAATCCGGCTCTTACCTGTTTCTGTTCAGGGAGATTTCAGAAACGACCTTTTTTACATTTTTAATGCTGAACAGAATAATGGTTTCGTAATTGTTTCCGCTTTTGATGAAGTGCGGCCTGTACTTGGTTTTTCGGATACCGGCAACCTGCCTGATGTAGTTGATTTATTGCCTCCCGGCTTTAACGTGCTGATGGAAAACTATGCTGTTCAAATTGATTATGCCATTTCTAACGAAATTATTCCTGATGCTGCCACATCAAAAATGTGGCAGGAATTACAGGCAAAGCCCGTTAATCCAAATTCACAACGGGCCGTTTCTCCTTTGATTTCAACACTCTGGAACCAATCCTGTTATTACAACGAACTTTGTCCTGCCGATGCCGGCGCGCCAACAGGATATTGCAGCCATGCACCGGTTGGTTGTGTGGCAGTAGCCATGGGGCAGGTGATGAACTACTGGAGTTCGCCGGTTACCGGAACAGGAAGCCATTCTTATACCTGCCCAACGTATGGCGTTCTTTCGGCTGATTTTGGGAATACAACTTACAACTGGTCATCAATGCCAAACCAGCTTGGCAGCAGCGATTTGGATGTAGCAACTCTTCTTTTCCATTGCGGCGTAAGTGTAAATATGCAGTATGGCGCTACCAGTTCAGGTTCTCAGACTTCTGCTGCCAAAGATGCTTTGATTAATTTTTTTGGCTATTCGGCAAATGCCCTTTATTTGAGCAAAAGCAGCTATAGCGATGCCACCTGGGAAGGCATGCTCCGTACCGAGCTTGACGCTGCCCGACCATTGATTTACGCCGGTACGGGAACTTCAGGCGGCCATGCCTGGGTCTGCGACGGCTACACCGGAACCAACTACTTCCATTTTAACTGGGGTTGGGGCGGCTATGCCAACGGAAGCTTTTATCTGACTAACCTCAACCCGGCCGGGTATAATTTTACTGCATCCCAGGTTGCTATTTTTGGTATCGAACCCGGCGAAATTATACTTGATCCTCCAACCAACCTTCAGGCCGCTGTTAATGGCACCAATGTAAGCCTGAGTTGGGAAGCTCCGGTAATTCCCTTCGAAACCTGGCTTCATTGGGATGATGGGGTTTGCTCAAATGCAGTTGGACTTTCTGGTTTCACCACTTATTATGTTGCTGCAATGTGGACGGCGTCTTATATAGCTTCGTACAATGGAAAATATATTACGAAGGTTTCATTTGTTCCTGTTAACCCCAGTTCGACATATGAAATTAGAATTTACCAACGATTTCCTCCCTACCCGATGGTATTACTACATAGTCAAACGGCAACGAACCTGAATTTTGGAACCTGGAACACAGTTTTTCTAACAACACCAGTAGTGATTGATGGTACAAAAGAACTTTGGGTTGCATACAAAATCAGCAACTCATCCAGTGGTACTCCTGCGTTTGGAATGGATGCAGGGCCTGCAGTTAGCGGGAATGTCAATAAATATTCAACAAATGGTTCTTCATGGGGAAATCTAAATCCCAGCGTTAATTATAATTTAAATATCCAGGCATTTATTACCGATGCCACCGATGGTAAAGATGAAATAGTTGTCCCCATCGAAATGGATTACTCCGAAACCTCATCAAATCCTGAAGTTATTACAAAAGAAATTATTCCTGCTATTCCTGCTCCTCAGGATAATTCACGGTCAGCACAATTGGTTGGCTACAATACCTACCGGGATAATGTCCGGTTAAACACAGCAACTATTAACGGATTATCATACACCGACATTAATGTGCTCGCCGGGAGCCATGATTATATAGTTACCGCAGTTTATAATGTAGGCGAATCTGATGCGGCCGGACCAGTCACGATTAACATTGGTTCTGGCGAACAATTCTACCAGCTGGCGCCTGGCTGGAACAGTATTTCAAGCTATTTGGTTCCCGGAAATCCGGCCATCTCAGTAATATGTGATCCGATTATGAGTAATCTGGTGATCATTAAAAATCTATCCGGTTCTTATTATCCTGAAGGCGGAATTTATTCGCTTGAAAACTGGAGCAGGCCATCTGGTTATATGATCAGGGTTACCGACAGTTGCGGGTTTTCGGTTACGGGTTCGATGGATTCTGACAGGTCGGTAACATTGGCCGAAGGCTGGAACCTGATTTCGGTGCTTTCGGATTGTGATGTGATGACTGAAGCGGCATTTGGTGGAATTTCGGCTTCACTTGACGTAATTAAGGAAGCAACCGGACTTGGCGTATACTGGCCAACCGGAGGCAGCAACACACTCCCCGTTTTGAGAACTGGCAAAGCATATTTTGTGCGTATGACCAGCAGTGCAACGTTGACTTTCCCGGCTTGTGAATAATGAGAAATTTCCTCAATCAGCAGCCCCGGGTTCCTTATCCAGGGTTGTTTGTCTTAGATGAGGTGCATTTACCCGAAAGCCAGTATTTCCTCCCTAAAATTCTCACCTTCCTACCAGCCGGCAAAGTTTAAAATCTATCTTTGCACCAAACATTATTTGCCGGATGCATTTTAAGAATATTATCGGACAGCAGGAAATCAAAGAGCGGTTAATCCAGACCGTGCGAGAAAACCGTGTAAGCCATGCGCAACTGTTTTTTGGTGGCGAAGGTCGCGGGAAGCTGGCCCTGGCCATCGCTTACGCACAGTTTATCAATTGCCGCGACAAGGAACGTTTCACCAAAGGCGATTCATGCGGCCTTTGCCCGTCGTGTATCAAATACAACAAACTCATCCATCCCGACCTGCATTTTATAATGCCCGTAGCCACCAATGCTTCGGTTAAAGAAAAACCCACAAGCCGTCAGTTTATTAAGCAATGGCGCGAGTTACTCATCGAAAACGAGTATTTTGTAACCCTCAATGGTTGGTACGAAAAAATCGGAATCGAGAAAAAACAAGCCGGCATCAATGTTTACGATTGCAGCGAAATAATCCGCACACTCAGCTACACCAGCTACGAATCGGAGTACAAAATCATGATTATCTGGATGGTTGAAAAGCTCAATTACCAGGCAGCGCCAAAATTGCTCAAAATCCTCGAGGAACCGCCCAACAAAACCTTATTCCTGCTCATCGCAGAGCAGCACGAACAGATTATCTCTACCATCATTTCGCGCACCCAGCTTATCAAAATTCCTAAAATTAATGATGACGAATTGATTGCGGCCTGCATGGCAAAGCTTAGTGTGGGCCGGGAAGAAGCCGAGATGGTTGCCGAAATTGCCAACGGAAACTTTACCGAAGCCGTTAATCTGATTAAACAGGGCGAAGGCCGCAAGAAGTATTTCGATAAGTTTGTAGGTTGGATGCGCCTTTGCTGGAATGTAAAAGTGCCCGAAATAATGGTTTTTTGCGATGAAATTGTTAAAGATGGCCGCGAAAGCAACAAAAGCTTCCTTCAATTTGGGATGTCGGTATTGCGCAATTGCCTGGTGATGAACTACACCGGTCAAAAAATCGTCAAGTTCAGAGAAGAGGAAAGAGATTTCCTGGAGAGATTCGCACCCTTCATCAACCAGGCCAACGCCGCATACTTTTCCGACGAATTTAATACAGCCATTTATCACATCGAACGCAACGTCAGCCCGGGGATGGTGTTTCTCGATTTGTCGCTCACCATCGCCAAACTTATTAAAATGGCTCCCGCAAAAGCCGTATCTTAGTTTTTTATACCTTTGCACCCTCGCTTTCTGTTTTCATCGAAAGCCAGCAAAAATTGACAATAATGGAAGATCAGGACCCAAAAAATATTATACCCGACGCTAATCATTTTATGACCCGTGGATGTTGCCATCCGCCCCAATTGTATCATGCAAATGGAAAAATCAGCGAGCACCGCTGCTGTAAACTCGATGTTCACAACTGGCTGAAAGACCTGGTTTTGCCAGATGGACAGCCAGGTTTCGATTGTATTGAGGTTCGTTTTAAAAATAGCCGGAAAGATTTTTTCAGGGTTCCGGCCGATGTAAAATATGCCGAAGGCGACATTGTTGCGGTAGAGGCCTCGCCCGGACACGATATCGGGATTGTTACG
>CAIYZW010000130.1 GCA_903930725.1 uncultured Bacteroidota bacterium | reverse complement strand
CTGTTGACCGGTATCCCGGGAAACTTCCCTTTTTTACTGCCGAAGAAATGCCAAAGGGTTCGAAAACCTTATCTCTTAGCTCAGGATTTATGCCGATTCCATTATCCTCCACCTCGGTAATAAATTCGTTTTCGCCAAACGAAATCTTCACATGAACAAAGCCGCCTGGCTTATTATATTTTATGGCGTTCGAAACCAGATTTGTAAGTATTCGCTGGTATTTATCGGCATCGGTGTTAATGGAAGTGTTTTTTTCGTCACAAAATACTTCACACAAAATCTCCCGCTTTTGAGCAAGCAATTCGAGGTCAGAAACTACCTCCCTGGCCAGCAACTCAGGATTTACCTTGCTGATGTTGAGTGGCTCTTTGCCTTTCTCTAATTTTCGGAACTGAATAATTTCGAGTACAAGTTTCTGTAGTTTGATGCTGTTGTTGTAAACTTTGAGTAAACGGGGATTTTCGCTAATGGTTTTTGTTTCTTCGATGAGGGCGTGAATGTGGGATGTTATCAGCGTAAGCGGCGTCCTGAACTCATGCGCCACATTTGTAAAAAACTCGAGTTTGTAGTTTTGAAGTTCCTTTTCTTTTTGTTGCTTAAATTCGATCAGTGCAGCCTCTTTTTTGCGGGATTCTTTCCGGATGTACGATCTGATTATCAGAAGCTGAATACCAATAAAGAGCAAAATGTAGCCGCCAATGGCCCAGATTGTTTTCCAAAAAGGCGGATTGATAATAATTTCGACGGATTTAATCTGATCCGACCAGTTCCCGCTTTCATCGCTTACCCGCAACTGTAACGTGTAGTTGCCGGTTTCGAGGTTGGTAAAACTGATGGCCTGTCCCTGGAGATTGACAACCCAGTTATTGTCGAAATTGAGTAACCGGTACGAAATCCGGTGTCGCTCTTTTCCCCAAAAGGCAAGCGGCGAAACGTAAAAAGTAAGCGCGTTTTGGTCATAATTCAGTTCGAGATGATTCTGGAGGTTTATCCGGCTGGTAAGAACGCTGCCTTCGGTAATTTCGACAGCCTGGTTTTTGATGTACAAATCGTTGATGGCGATGGGAGGGAAGAAGGATGAAAATTTTATTTCCCGTGTTTGTATGATGTCAATTCCCATGGTGCCGCCAACGTACAACATGCCGGTTCTGAGGTCGAAATATGAAGCCCCGTCGCTGTATTCAAAATTGATAAGCCCGTCGTTTACAGTAAAGTTTTTTACGGTCTGATTTTTTGGATCAACACACGAAAGCCCTTGATTTGTTGTTGCCCACAGGTTTCCTGGCTCGTCCATCTGCATCGTATGAATTGAAGTATTTGATAAATCTTCCTGCAGGTTCCATCCGGTAATTTTTGCCGGGGCATTAAGTTCGGGCGTTAACGAAAATATCCCCGAACTGCTTCCAACCCAGATGTTCATTGCGTTATCGGTAAACATCGCAAGGATGTCATCATTTTTAATCTGACCGGGATGCGTATTTGAACTGAACTGCGAAAGCACCCGCTTTGTTATGGTGTTGTACTGGTAAACGCCAAAACCACGTGTACCAATCCAGATAATACCTGGCCTTTCCTGGGTGATGGCGTAAACGATTTGTTTTTGCTGTCCGCCTGCGAGGTTATTTTTATCTAAAATTACCTGCTCGCAATACACAGGATTTGATGGCTGGTTTTTATCAAACTCAATCATCATTACGCCAAAACCGCTTGTCCCCAGGTACAATCGCTGATCGCTGTCTTCGAGGATGTTGTAAACCGAACCAAAAGTAGGGCAATTGATATTTCTGAAATCTCCCGGAAAGTTTCTGATTGTTCCAAAACCGGTCGAAATGATGTCAATTCCGCCACCATCGGTGCCTGCCCAGATTGTTCCATCATTCCGCTCATGAAAGGAAAGCACGGAATTGTTGCTCAGGCCGTCTTTTACTGAGATTTGTCTTATGTGATTTCCTTTGGAATCAAAAACATCAATTCCTCCTCCTTTTGTCCCGACAAGAAACTGGTTTTTTCTGGTGACGAGAATACACCGGACAATGGGATACGATAATTGCTTAGATGACAGGCTTTTGTTAGGAAACTCCGAAAGCCTGAGGTTATAAACGCCATTGCCGTCGGTTCCTATCCATAAAATATCAGGAGTGGTTTCGCAAATACTTAAAACCCTGGTTGAGATTGGATTATTGACGAAGAGCTCCGAAAGTGCACTTAGTTTTTCAAGCTTTCCCGAAGCAATACTAAAACTGTAAATATTTCCTTTTTCGGTTCCGGCCCAAAGCCGGTCCGGATTTGATGAAGGCGCAAACGAAGTTATTATGTCTTCTCCGATCCTGACCTGACTGACTGATTTGGCGAGGATATCAACCAAAACCGCATTTCCGCCACGCTGGGTGATGAGCAGATAAGGACGATTATGAATCAAAACACCCAAAGAAGACGAAATGGCGGCATCAAGCGGCAAACGGATAATCTGATGGAGATAATCACCCGAAATTTCGTAAAGCAGGTTGCTGGCAGTAATACAATAAAATCCGGCACCTATCGAAAATAACCGCTTAACTTCCTGCGAAGTCAGATCTGACCCTTCGGCAAATATTTTCTTAACAAATTGCCTGCTGATGCTGTCGAAAACAAAAATCCCTTTCCCGTAAACTGCTGCAATTGTACCATATTGGTCGGAATGGCAAAGCGAAATATCGTTTTCGTAATTTATCTGATCCGACTCATCTGTAAAGAACGAATAAAACCTGTTTTGCCAATTATCGTACAAACCAATGCCTTTGTTTGTAAGCATCCACAGTGGGCCTTTTGAATCGGGATAAAGCTCCCTTACAACATGATTGTGTAATGAAAAAGGCTGGCTGCCAGGCATAAAAGTTACGATGTTGCTGCCGTCATACCGATTCAACCCATTCCAGGTCCCAAACCACACATATCCTTCGGTGTCTCTGGCAATTACGTTCACGGCACCATTCGACAATCCTTCACGCCTCGAAATGGAATGGACATTGGCATTATACTCCGCACTTGAATACAGAAAAAGCAGCAAAAAGAAAAACAGAAAAGAGACTCTTTTATTCATCGCACAACAAACCAGGATTATCAGCAAAACAAACGGACTTCATTTGTCCGTTTACTGGTATTGGATCTCTCCGGAAATAAAATGTTTTCGTTTAAAATCCGACGTGTAAAGATACAGAAAGCCTGAATACCTGGATATTTTTGAGATAAAAGATATCAAAATTGCCCGCTGATAATGGCGGCTTTTACTCTGATTCTGAAGAACCTGTGAAACCATGGGCTCCGGAATGAATTTGATGAGCTATGGATTTCTCATTCCAGGTAATTAAGTATTGGGTTCAGAAAAACCAGGGGGACAGCACCCAAGCTATTTCAGAGTTTCAGATTTTTATCCTTCATTCCTTAAAAAGCTAAAATTCTTTGGATTTGGGCTTCACTAATTGTACGAAACGCTAAGTTCGATTAT
>CAIYZW010000129.1 GCA_903930725.1 uncultured Bacteroidota bacterium | reverse complement strand
TTGCCGATGTCCGTTTCAGGCTTTTCCCCACCTGAGCGATTAAAATCCCGGTTACCGGCAGCAAAACAGCCACAAACATGGTCAAAGTCGGGCTGATGATGACTAACGAAATCAGAAAAACGATGATCGTCAGAGGCTCACGGAACATCATCTCGAGCGATTGCATGATTGACCATTCGATGTTCATCACATCATTGGTAATCCGCGACATGATATCTCCTTTTCGTTTTTCGTTAAAATACGACAACGGTAAAATCAGGATTCGCCTGTAAATTGCGTTACGGATGTCTTTGATGACACCATTTCGCAGCGGCGCCAGGAAAAACATGGCCAGGTAGCGCGAAAGGTTTTTAAAAAAAAACAAAATCACCACCATCAGCGAAATAAACATCAGTGCATTTACCTCACCTTTTTCGATAATGATTTTACTGATGATGTAATTGAAATTCTGAACTATCGAATCGGTGGTAAAAGCGAAGGGTGGCGCCTGGTACACCAGGCTGGTTTTGTCGAACAGCAGCCTCAGAAACGGCACAATCATAGCTAACGAAAACAAATTAAAAAATACCGACAAAATGTTGAAGAGCACATTGAGCGCAACAAATCCAGGGTAGTTTTTTAAATATTTCAGTATTTTGAACAAATCCTTCATTATCAATCTTTATTTGAGCTGCAATGTTACGAATAATCCGCAAACAATTAGGTGTAAGTCTTAAGGCATAAGGCGTAAGGCAGTAGGCAGTAGCAGCGGGCAGTGGCCAGTGGGAAGAATGCATAAGGCGTAAGGCAGTGGCCAGTTGGCAGTGACCAGTGGCTAGTTACCAGTTGGCAGTTGGCATACCCTGCTGACTGGCACCTCACCATTTTTTACTTCTGACTGATTCTCCTTACCGGATGCTCACAACTAACGACTACTGCCTGCTGACTGGCGCCTCACGACTAACGACTTAAGACTTATGACTTACGACTGGCCACTGGCCACTGCCCCCTGGCCACTGCCCCCTGCCTACTTTTCACGAACATTTCGATACGATTTTAAATAATTTGGCTGTTTAAAAGTTATGATAATGGCTTTGGTTTAATTTTCGGAATTCAAATCAGATAACATTTAATACTTTTGCAAACATGGATACACAAAGGCAACAAAAGGTTTCGAGGTTGCTACAACGGGACCTTGGAGAGATTTTCCAGCGCGAAAGCCGCGGGAAATTTGGCGGTGCAATGATTACCGTAACAAAAGTTAACATTACCAAAGACATGTCGATTGCACGTGTTTATGTAAGTTTGTTTGCTACCAAAGATAAAGAAGAACTTCTTGGGGCAATCCGCAAACATACGGTCGAAATAAGGTTCCAGCTTGGAAAGCGCATTAAAGATCAGGTGCGGCAAATCCCCGAACTTGAGTTTTTTCTCGACGATTCCCTCGACTACATCGAAAGTATCGAAAAACTTCTAGATTAATTTTTAATTCGTACAAAATGCAATACGATCCTATCAAAAAGCGCCTCGGAGATGCGTTTAACAAATCACCCTGGCGACGTAAATTATTTTACGGGCTACTCGATTTGTTGTTGCTTCGCACCTGGCATGTAAAAAAAGCCCTCCGCGCCTGGATGAAATCTTCGGGCAGTAAGGCCGAAATCCTCGATGCCGGCTCTGGCTTTGGACAATATACCTACAACCTGGCACGATTAAACAAAAACTGGCCTGTTTTGGGTGTTGATGTAAAAACCGACCAGATTGAAGATTGCAGGCAATTTTTCGCTAAAGCGGGAATCAAAAATGCCTCCTTCGAATATGCCGACCTGACCAAGTTTGTCAGGAAAAACACCTACAACCTTATTTTGTCGGTAGATGTGATGGAGCATATCGAGGAGGACACAAAGGTTTTCGAAAATTTCTATGAGTCGCTCAAAACCGGTGGGATGCTGTTGATTTCGACACCTTCCGATCAGGGTGGTTCCGATGTTCATGAGCACGATCACGATTATCAGAATGACGGAACGGCTTCATTTATTGATGAACACGTCCGCGACGGTTACAACCTCAACGAAATTCAGGATAAACTCCGGAATGCAGGTTTCCAGAAAACACTGGCATTTTATACTTACGGTTGGCCTGGCAAAATATCATGGAAACTTTCGATGAAATACCCGATTTTGATGCTCAATACTTCAAAAATATTTTACATCATTTTGCCGGTTTATTATTTACTGACATACTGGTTTGCGCTTTTGATGAATTTTCTGGATGTAAACATCAAACACAAAACAGGCACAGGATTGTTGGTGAAAGCGTGGAAAGTGGAATAGTGGAATGTTGGAAAAATGGAAAATTGGAAATTGCTTTTGCCGACTGGCCACTGGCCACTGCCTACTTCCCTCTGCGCTATGCACTCTGCGCCATGCGAAAACGAAACCCGGAATAAAATAAACACTTAATAAACTTTGGCCATTAACAAATTACCATTTTTTATTGCGAAGCGCTATTTGTTTTCAAAGAAGTCGCACAACATCATCAACATCATTTCTGGGATTTCGGTGGTGGGCGTTACTGTTGGAACCATGGCGCTGGTGATTGTTTTGTCGGTTTTTAATGGTTTCGAAAGTCTGATTGTTTCGCTTTTTAATTCCTTTAACCCGGCACTTTCGATTAGTGTAAAAGAAGGAAAGACCTTCCATTTTGATGATTTTCCGGCTGATTCGATAAAAAATATCCCCGGCGTTTTTGTAATGACGCAGGTTATCGAAGAAAACGCCCTTCTGAAATATCAGAACAAACAATTTATAGCTACCATCAAAGGCGTAAGCCCCGAATTTGAAGCCATGAGCGGCCTGGACACCATGCTCATTGATGGGAATTTTTCATTGAAAACCCAAAACCAGTCTCATATTATTCTTGGTGCCGGAGTAGCCTACTACCTCCATGCCAGCCTTTCTGATCCGGCGAATCCGATAACCGTTTTCGTGCCCCGCCGCGAAGGCAACATTGGGATGAGCCTCGAAAAAGCGTTTAACAGTAGAAGCATCTTTCCGTCGGCAATTTTTTCGATACAACAGGATTTTGATGTAAAATATGCCGTTGTTCCGATTGATTTTGCAAGAGAATTGCTCGATTACGACGACGAAGTAACCGCCATTGAACTGGGCCTTACCGCTGGTGCCGATAACGACAAAATCCAAAAACAGATCAAAAACATCCTTGGCGAAAAATACGAGGTTAAAAACCGTTTCGAGCAGCAGGTTTTACTTTATAAAATCATGAAATCCGAAAAATGGGCCATCTTTTTTATCCTCACTTTTATTCTTATCATCGCCACATTTAATGTTATCGGATCGCTCACCATGCTTATTCTTGATAAGAAAAAAGACATTGCAATCCTGCACAGCATGGGCGCAGGCAAGCAATTGATCAAACGTATTTTCCTTATCGAAGGCGTCATGATTTCGGTTGGAGGTGCGGTTACCGGCCTTATTCTTGGCGGCTTGATCAGTTTGTTGCAGCAAAAATTCGGTTTCATTGGTTTAGGTAATGGCACCGGCACTTTTGTGGTTGATGCTTATCCGGTAAAAATCATCTTCAGCGATTTTGTCCTGGTCTTTATCACGGTAATTTCGATAGGTTTGATAGCTGCCTGGTACCCCGTAAATCAACTCTCCAAAAAGCACATTGATCAAAAACTTTAAACTTTAACATTTTTTTAATAGCCTGATTTTTTGGAAATTGTTTTACCAGATTTACTATTACAGGCAGGTTTGTAAAGCGTTTCAGGCAACCCTCTGTTAAAATGTTCGTCTTAAAAAACTGTTAAGCATTTTTAGCAAGCTATTTTGAGAAATATTTGCCTGTTCGGGGTTAGGATATTTACAAAATTTGTAATAAATTTGCGCGCTTTTAATTTTCAAAATCAACTACATAACTTTAATTTAATTTCAGAAAGTAATGAAGACTTTTACAAGAACCACAAGACATCTTACAGTTCTTTTTCTCGCTTGTTTCATGCTAAGTTTTAGCTCGGTTTTCGGCCAATCCATTCAGTTGAATGATGCGGGAACCCAGCTAAAAATTACCGAAAACACCTATTCACGTTTAAGCCTCGAAAACTCGGTTTCCGAGATGAACGCTTTTACCGTGAAATCCAATCAGGGCGATTTCAGCCAGATCACTATCGAAGGCTATGGCTACTCGATGGAAGTTGGAAAGCCAGTTTTGCCGGTTATGAAAAAACTGATCGAAATACCTGTTGATGCAACTATCGAGATTTCGGTAACCTATGAAAGTTACAAGGAGTACAACCTGGCAGATTTTGGAATTGGTTACAAAATATTTCCAGCTCAGGCGCCAGTATCAAAGTCAATCGAAGATCCTTCCCAGATTCCTTTTGCTTATGATGCTGCAACTTACACTACCGATGCATTTATAGCCAGTAAACTGGTTGATGTTATTCCTGTTGGAACGATGAGAAGCGTTAACATTGCCCGTCTCGAAATTTCGCCGGTGCAGTACAATCCGGTTCAAAATGTTATCCGTGTTTATGAGCAAATGAGTGTAGTTATTAATTTTAAGAATGCCAATGTAACTCAAACCATTGACCAGAAGCAGAACCTCGAAAATACCTATTTCAAAGGGATCAGTCAGTTGCTTTTCAATTATAAAGACCTCGATAATCGTGAGTTATTCGACAACATGCCGGTAACTTTTATCATTGTTTCGTCGCCACTTTTCCAGGATGCTTTACAACCATTTATCCAATGGAAAACCAAAAAAGGCTACAAAATTGTCGAAGCTTACACCAGCGATCCAAATGTTGGAACCACCACCACCAGCATAAAAACTTATCTTAAGAATTTTTATCAGAATCCTCCCGAAGGATACAATGCACAGAGTTTTGTTCTTTTTGTAGGTGATGTTGCACAGATACCTTCATTTAATGGAACTACAGGTTCGCATCCATCAGATCTTTATTATTGCGAATACACAAATGATATTTTACCAGAGGTTTATTACGGAAGATTCTCGGCAACCAACGTTACCGAACTTCAACCACAGATTGACAAAACTCTCGAATACGAGCAATATTTATTCCCCGACCCAACATTTCTCGACAAAGTTGTAATGATTGCCGGCGCTGATGGCTCGCACCAGATGACCTGGGGTAACGGACAGATAAATTATGGAACCCAATATTACTTTAACGCAGCTCATGGTTTATCATCATACACCTATTTGCAACCGTTGCCTGGCAGCGCTGCAGCTGCAATCCGTCAGAATGTAAGCGATGGCGTGGGCTATGCCAATTACACCGCTCATGGTGGTGTTGATGGTTGGTCGGATCCAAGTTTCAATATCGGCCATATTGCTGCACTTCAAAATGCCCATAAATATCCTTTGATGGTTGGAAACTGCTGTGTTACAAATTCATTCCAGTCAACCTGTTTTGGCGAAGCTTTACTTCGCGCTGCAAACAAAGGCGCCTTGGGATATATTGGTGCTTCAAATAATTCATATTGGGACGAAGATTATTGGTGGGGCGTAGGTTTTAAAGCCGTTTCGGCAAATCCTGTTTACGATGCTTCAAAAATAGGTAGTTATGACCGGACTTTTCACGATCAAAATGGTATTGCCATCGAGGATTGGTATATAACACAGGGACAGATGATTCCTGCCGGAAATCTGGCAGTTACCCAGGCCGGCTCCAGCATGATTACCTATTATTGGGAAATCTACCACTTGATGGGAGATCCTTCGTTGATGATTTACTTTTCGCAGGCACCTGATGCAACTGCTTCTTACGCTGGTTTAATGCCATTAGGCTCAGCAACATTTACAGTAAATACCAATCCTTATGCTTTTGTAGCAATTTCAAAAGATGGCGTTTTGCATGGTACTGCCCTCGCTGATGCAGCAGGTGTAGCCGAAATAGTATTTGAAACTCCGATTGCAGTCCCTGGCGAAGCCGACGTTGTAATTACCGGTCAAAACCTGAAACCATATTTCGGAACTGTTGTAGTTGCTTCACCAAGTGGTCCATATATCCTCATGGATGAATGTGTAATTTCTGACAATACTTCAGGCAACAACAACGGAATGCTCGATTACGGCGAAACTGTAAACCTGAGCGTTAGTATGAAAAACCTTGGCCAGGCAGCCGCTTCCAATGTTGTTCTTTCTTTAACCTCAACAGATGAGTTTATCACCATTAATAATGGCACCGCTAACCTTGCTTCAATAGCACCTAACGAAGTTGTTACTGTTGCCGATGCTTTTGGAATAAGTGCTGCCGAAAATATTCCTGACGATCACAGCGCCATTTTCACACTTACAGCAACCGACGGAACAGAAGTCTGGACTAGCAATTTCTCGATTAAAGGTCATGCTCCTGCTTTGGAATTCCTGCAGTTTTCGGTTAGCGATCCAAATGGAAACAACAATGGCTTCCTCGATCCGGGCGAAACAGTGACGATGACTTTATCGGTTCAAAATAATGGATCGGCTGATGCTTACTCTGTTTTAGGACAACTTTCGAGCACCGATCTTTACGTTACTGTGCTTACAACCGATCCTCAGGAATTTGGAGACCTTGCTGCAGGCGCGCTTGGAACTGCAAGTTATCAGGTTACAGCAGCAGCAAATACTCCTCCAGGCCATGTATCGCTGCTTACATTAAATTTAGTTGCCGATTTCG
>CAIYZW010000128.1 GCA_903930725.1 uncultured Bacteroidota bacterium | reverse complement strand
ATTGTTTACAATTTTGTTGATATGCTCTCGCACGCACGTACCGAAATGGAAATTATCCGCGAACTTGCCGATGATGAACCGGCTTACCGGTCGCTCACAATTTCCTGGTTCCAGCACTCGCCACTCATCGAAATTATGAGGTATCTTGCCGAAAAAGGAGCAAATGTTATTCTCACCACCGACCACGGCTCGGTAAGGGTACAAAATCCTGTAAAAGTTATTGGCGACCGCAACACTAACTCGAACCTGCGTTACAAAACTGGTAAAAGCTTGAATTACAATAAAAAAGAAGTGTTTGAAGTAAGAAATCCGTTGGATATTTATTTGCCCCGCATGAACGTGAGTTCGTCCTATATTTTCTGTCAGAACAACGATTTCTTTGCCTATCCCAACAACTATAATTATTACGTAAACTATTACCGGAACACTTTCCAGCATGGCGGTGTTTCGATGGAAGAGGTGCTGATTCCATTTATCAGGCTTAAAGCTAAATGATAAATCAAATTTGATAAGAAAAGGCAACCCTTAATTTTGGTTGCCTTTTTTATTGGACATTCATTAACTTTGCTAAAAATATCCAAATGAAGAGACAGACAATTTCGACTTCGCCAGACGACCTGCCAAGGGTTGCCGGTGATTTGTTGAAAACCCATCCAACCGCAAGGATTTTTGCATTTTTTGGTAAGATGGGAGCCGGAAAAACTACATTTATCAAAGCTCTGTGCGCATTTCTGGGCGTAACCGAAACGGTGAATAGTCCTACATTTGCAATTGTAAACCAATATATTACGCCCTCGAGTGAAAGCATTTTTCATTTCGATTTTTATAGGATTAAAAAGATTGATGAAGTTTTGGATATTGGTTACGAGGATTATTTTTACAGTGGCAGTTTTTGCTTTATCGAATGGCCGGAGAAGATTGAAGAGCTGCTTCCACCGGATGCGGTAAAAGTCGAAATTATCGAAAATGAAGAAAACGGCAACCGGATTTTTAGATATTAGCTTGAATCTGGATAAATGGGTTGCACAAAAAAAGTAAATTTGGGATGGTTTGACATTATCTCATTTTTTTGATTGAATCACAAAATATTAGTCAAATGAATTTTGCAAGGCGCGAATCGTTGATGCCGCAGGAAGAAAAACTCGAAATCCGAAAATCAGGAAAGAGATTGTTTGTAGGCCTTCCGAAAGAAACCTCATTTCAGGAACGAAGGATTTCGCTCATACCGGCAGCAGTAAAAACGTTGGTCGAAAATGGCCACGAAGTAGTTATCGAAAGAGGTGCAGGCCAGGCCGCACACTTTTCCGACCATGATTATGCGGAGGCTGGTGCAAATATTGTTTCCACTGCCGACGAGGTATTCAAAACAGATATTATTTTAAAGGTTTCGCCAATTTCGATGAACGAAATCCTTTTGCTGCGCGGCAATCAAATCATATTATCAGCATTGCACCTCGGGTCGCACAGCAAAGAATATTTTAAAAAACTTATCCAGAAAAGAGTTACAGGCATTGCTTTCGAATCAATCAAAGATAAAACCAATGCTGCGCCGGTGGTACGATCAATTAGCGAGATTGCCGGAACCACGTCCATTCACATCGCTTCCGAATATCTGAGCCATCCGGAATATGGCAGCGGAAGGATGCTCGGAGGTTTTACGGGCATCGCACCTTCGGAAGTCCTGATACTTGGCGCCGGCACTGTTGGCGAATTTGCAGCCCGTACAGCGCTTGGCCTTGGGGCGTTTGTTAAAGTTTTTGATAATTCCATTTATAAACTCCGCCAATTGCAAACACGGCTTCACCAGAATATTTACACTTCAACTTTTCAGACAACTGAGCTTCTGAAATCTCTCAAAACTGCCGACGTCTTAATTTGCGCGGTTCATTCCAAGCAGCAACGCGCACCCATCATCGTTACCGAAGAGATGGTTTCCCAAATGAAAGAAGGCGCCATTATTGTTGATGTAAGCATTGATCAGGGCGGCTGCGTCGAAACTTCGCACATCACCACCCATAGCGACCCGGTTTTTATTAAACATGGTGTAACTCATTACTGTGTTCCAAATATTGCTTCCCGTGTGCCACAAACTGCATCTGTGGCAATTAGTAATTTTTTTGCTCCGGTATTGCTAAAGGCCGGCGAATTGGGTGGCCTGGATAGGCTGTGGGAAGCCGATTATTTCTTCAGGCAGGGGGTTTATCTTTTTAATGGTATTTTGGTTAGCAAATTTATCTCCGATTATTACGATCTTCCTTTTCAGGACATTGATTTGCTGATGGCAGCATTTAAATAAACTTGCCATGAAAAGCCAAAAGGCGAATTAAGCAATCCCAAATCCATTATTTATCATGATGAATTATAGTATCACAACATTTCAAAACTGCAAACTGTTCAGATGGCAGGTTTTATCTCATTGAGCAAAGATATAAGCATCTGGAAATGTTGGTTTTAATTCTTTAATTTTTGATTGGGCATCGGCTTTGATATCAGAACAGAACAAACTTACCAAATAGAAATCTTTGCCGGGTTTTTGGATAATTTTCGAATCAAATCCTTTATTCTTGTAGGTTTCGGTAAGCTTTTGAGCCTTTTCGATACTGATAAATGCGCCTACAATAACATGATAAGTACATCCGGGTTTTTTGTCAACCTGGTTGGTTTCGATTTGCGAATGTAGATTTGAACTAATAATTTCTGAAGTAATTACCTCTGTTTTGTTGACAATTTCATTCTGAGATATACTAGTATTTTGATGTATTGTGTCGTCAGGATTCTCGGGATTAGTGCTTTCAATAGGTAGCGGACTTTCTTCAATTACTGGTTTTGCCGGCTCAGAACTTTCAAGTTGGAGGTCATCTACAGGTTTTGTATTTAGATAATCTTCTGTGCAATACAATGATAATGGGTAGGTTGCTTCATGAATTCCTGTTTTTAAAGCAGCTTCCCAATCACGACAAGCGCCGGAAATATCATTCAAAAAGTATTTTGAAATGCCTCTGTTGTAAAATGATTCGCACCAGGCCCTTAAATTCTTATCATTTGTTGGTTTTATGGCGATGGCCTTCGTGAAATCGGTCACAGATCCGGAATAATCCTTTGTTTTGAATCTGGCATTTGCACGGTAAGTCAAAAGCGCGAAATTATCAGCATTAGAATTTGAGACTTCAGCCTGATCAAATAGATTTATGGCTGTCCGAAAGTCACCAAGTTCATATTTGGCAATTCCGTTCTCCACCAAACTCATTGAATTGGTGTTAGTTAGTTTGTTTATTGGTTCGTAATCCTGACAATGGGTTTCAAAGAATTCTTTGGCTTGTTTATTTCCAGATTGCATGGCTTCAGTCCAATCTTCACAGGCCTCATTCAAATATCCACATTGCTGCCATGCCTTACCCCGCCAAACCAGAACATTTAGCCAGCCTGTAAACACGGAATCTTCCTTTTCAGGTTTAATTTTATAGGCTTTGTCAAAATCATCAACTGCCCTAACATAGTCGCCAACCCTAAATCTGCACATACCTATATAATAAGGTATCTCATAATTGTCGTTCATTGGATTATTCTGCCATGACATTTCAAACAAAAACTGAGATTTCAGATATTCTTCCTTGTTGTAAAATTTTAATGCTTTATTATAATATTTACTTGCCTTTTTTAGATTAATTGCCAGGGAACCAAGGTCGGCGGCTTTTCCACAAGTTTTTTTAATGGGTTTCAGCGCATCTGCAAATCCCAATTCAAGGGCTTTATGCCAATCGAGACATGCATTCGAAAAGTCATGAATTTCATGATAAGCATTTCCCCGTTGATAATAGTTTTCGACCCAATCTTTCTTTTCGGCCAGGGTATGGGGAACCCGATTCAGTGCAAACGAAAAGTCTTTAATTGCTTCATCAAATTGTCGGAGCTGTATTTTAGATTTCCCTTTCCATAGGAAGATGCTAATCAAACTGCTATCTGGTGGGTTTACATCGGCTGCTTTGGTAAAGAGCTGGAGAGCGGTTACAAACTTCTCTTCATGATATTTTTTAATACCACTGTCAAAAAACAAGCGGTAATAGCCGGGCGAATTCAATTTATTTGGATCAACCACACCAATATTAATGATGAAGCTGGCAAATTCAGCAAAATCAACTTCATAGTAGGCATTCCTGAAGAGCTTGAGCCAGTTGTGCTCCAGCATAAATTTTATGTAAATCTCGAATTTGTTGATGGTCTCATAATATTTAAACCGGATTAGTTTTTTACCGTTTATTTCGACAGGATAGACTGCAAAAATCAGATTTGAAACACTCTCTTCCTGAAGGTAAATTGCTTTTTGAACTGAATTTTCGATTTCAAAAAGGTAGGTTTTTTCGTTGTATCCAGGAATCGTACCACTGGTAAGTAATTCCATATTAACAGCAAAAGGTTTGTTTGAAGCAATGGAGTCCGGAAAAACGCTATTCCACTTGCTCTCCTTAAAAGCATAATACTTTAGAGTTTTAAAACCCTGCCAGTCTTGTTCAAGCATCGGAAAATCATATTTGCCAT
>CAIYZW010000127.1 GCA_903930725.1 uncultured Bacteroidota bacterium | reverse complement strand
AGTCATTTTGTGTTTGATTGGAATGCGGAATCAGCCGATTTGAAATTGATTGTTTTGTTTAAGTACATCATAATAGGTTTGGAGAACATTTTCGGCCATTGTTCTCCACGAAAATTTACTGGATTGTGCTAACCCTTTAATTTTTAGATCATTTCTAAGTTCTTGATTACTATTCAGGAGTTTCATTGCTTTCGAAATTTCATTAGGTTCGAATGGATTTATCAGCAGTGATGCATCACCAGCTACCTCGGGCATTGCTGAAGTATTGGATGTGATTACCGGGGTTTCACAGTGCATAGCTTCAAGCAATGGGATTCCAAAACTTTCGCGCAAAGATGGGTACAGAAACATTTTACTCATGCTATAAATAGCCGGGAGGTCAGCATTAATAACATAACCTGTAAGATGAATGTTTTCGGCTAATTCCTGATTTCCGATTTCGTTAAGTTGTTTTTTCAACTGTTCGACTTGATAATCAATGATTACCAGCTTGATATTTCCAGGATTGCTTTTAAGGAATTCAAAATAGGCTTTTATAACATTGGTTGTGTTCTTTTTAGGGTCGGTATTCCCTAAAAATAAGATAAACTCATCCGGCAAATTATATTTTTCCTTAATACTCCTTAAAGCATCTAAATCATTAATCTTTCTAAAATGTTCATTAACACCATTGTATATCGAAATTACTTTATTAATACTCGGAGAAAAGTGAAAATAATCATTTATCTGATGCTTCTCAAAATCGGAAACAGTGATGATTTTCTGGGCTGATTTTGCAATTCTTGGAACAATAAACCGGCGGTACATATTCCCAAACCGTTGATAACTAGTGCCTTGATTATCAATGATTTTAAAATATGATTTTTCGAGATAAATCATATCATGGATCGTAACTACCAGTGGGATTTTGAGGAACATTGGAGCTGTGTTACTCGTACAATGCAAAAGGTCGCAATGGTATTTTGAAGCATAAAATGGTAATGCAAACTGCTCCCAGATGGGAAAACTTCCAACTTTGATGTTTACAATTTTAAAATTCTCAGTTTCCTTGATACAATCTTTATCTTGATCAGGCTCTACAAAAATATAGTATTGATTTTCTGTATCTAGAATCTGAAGGTTTTTGATAAGTTCGATTGTAACGATTTCCATTCCATGTTTCCGTCGTCGAAACAAACGGTGGCCGTCAATTCCAATTCTCATTTAATTTTTAGGGTTAGTTTATACTGATTTTCAATATTTCTGACCATTTCGTCAAGGGTAAATCTCTCGTAAATGGTTTTGATTGCGTTTTCGGATAATTCTTTTTGTAATTGTTTATTTTTATGAATGGATAAGATGGCTTCAGCAAGTTTTTGTGGTTTACCAACCGCAACATGGATTCCATTCATCCCATCAATTATTGCCTCTTTAGTTCCATCAATTGGCGAGGCAATTACTACTTTTTGCATGGCCATCGCTTCCAACAACCCAATTGGTAATCCTTCCCAGAGTGATGGCAGGCAATAAACATCAATTGCATTAAGTAAATCAGGGACATCTTGTCTGAAGTTATCAAAAATCAGGGTTTCAGTCGTCAACTTTAGCTCTTTTGCCAGTGCCATAGCATCATTTTTTAAATCTCCTTCACCAACCATCAGGAGGACAATATCTTTGGTTTGTTCTGTAACCAATTTCATGGCCCGGATTACAGTCAAAGGATCTTTTTGCAATGTCATCCTTACAATAAATCCGATCAGAGTTTTATCTGGTGAAATTCCATATTCCTGCCTGATATTTTTAAAAACGCCATTTGGGTTAAACTTATCAGTATCAATGCCATAGTTGATGATGGTTGATCGTTTCATATTAAAACGATTAATACCATCGAATTGATTACTTTGTGAAACACAAATTGTTGTTGT
>CAIYZW010000126.1 GCA_903930725.1 uncultured Bacteroidota bacterium | reverse complement strand
TGGCCGAATCAGCATAAAGCAGCGCGCTGTCGGGCATTTTTTGGAGAAATGAAGTGGCTTTTGACTTTAATTCAAACAATCCTGAAGCGTTTTCAGGTGTGCTTTTTATGTATTTACACGATGAATTAACAATCAACACAAAGCTGATTATCAATAAAAAAAATCTAATAAATGTTGAATGATAGTCTTTCATCGGTAAAATTCGTCAACTAATTTCTACCGGCAAAGATAATGCGCAAAGTGAAAGGAGGAAGGGTAAAGATTTCTGAGATGGCGATGCGATATTTTCGGAAAAGTTTTTTCGATGAAAATCGAAGAAAAAGGAAAATTACCGAAATCTGAAATTCTGGAAATTTTTAAAACAGACAACAGATTTTTAAGCTAAACAGCCTGATTGCCGGGATTAACTTACGACAATCAGGTCTAAGGAATCAGTTCATCAACCACCACCTATTTCTTCCTTGCATCAAAAACCTTCTTCCCTCCATAGCCCGCTGCGAGCGAGATTAACAAAATAATGCCGCCGTCAACGGGGCCTGTGCCACCCTGGTTTGCGCTTGATGGTGGTGCAGGTGGAGCCTGTGCTAAAAGGGAAATCCCACTAATCATTATTAAAATTGCAACCGTTAAATTTTTTTTATCATTAAATGGTAATGATCAATGATAGCTTTTCCTGTAAAACAGCAATTTATGCAAGAATTAAATCGGTCGCTTTGATAATATCCGCGATACCTTTGGCACTTTACCCTGTTTCAGGTTTCTATTTTTTCCAAATAGTCTGTATAAAAACTGCATTTGCAAAACTCTCTTCGTTAATGTGCGTGTTTCCGGTAATCCCACCTAAATATCCAAGGGTTATACATTCAAAGTCACTAACTTCGGAGGTCATATCTGCTCCACAGGTTCCCGGATCAAAAACGAAAACTGTTTTGCCCTGGAAAATGTATTCCTTTACGTTTGCTCCAACTTCGCACGATTCAACCGAAAAATCATTGATTTTGACTTGAATACACAGTGGTAGCGAGATATTATCCTCAGCTTTATTACAGCTTACGGAAAATAATGTTGCAAATAGCACAATGATTAATAGCTGTTTCATTCGATTCTTATAAAAACCAGCGTATCACTTTCGTTCCCGATTTGCTCAGGGTTTTTAAAGAAATTCCCGATCAAAAAATGGCGCTTATCAGGCATTAATTCGAAATAATACGATTTAAAAAAGCTACTCGACGCAAACCAATTCAACGAAATATTATCGCCCGAAAGTTTGTACAAATATGGCCCCGAAAAATAATCAGGGAGGGTGTATCCTCCGCTAATCCTAAAGCCCCTTTTAAGCTCAAACGTGGCATTTTGTCCGTCATATTCCGGTGCAAAAACAATGGTGTCCGTTCTTTTGATAGTTTCAACCCATGTCCCGTCGATAGGGCTTTTTTTTACATTATTCTTTTGGCAGGAAACATTGCCGAAAACGAAAATCAGCAGGCCGGCTATGGCAAACCATCTTATAGTATTCATGGGCATTTTATTTGACTTTTGTTATAAATATTTGCGGATAACCGATTCCCATGGTTGTACAAGCCATTATTTCGTCTGGCTCCGGACTTCTGAATGCGACCTTTATTTTCCGGCCTTCGGTTTTATATTCGTCAGGCAGGTTAATCTCATAAAAAGTATTATCAAAATTCTCAGGTAAACCGGTTACATCAGAATCAAATTTTAACAGAAATGAATTTCCGCAGTCTAACCCTTTTCCGAGAACGGTCGCACCGGCGAAAGTTGTTGCATCATCCTGGTTATTTTTTGTACACGAAATGACGAGAACAAACAAACCAATCATCAAAAAGTTGAAGTTTTTCATACCCATTAAGAATCATAATTTATTGATATATCATAAATCAGATGACGATTGCCCTTTTTAGTATTCAGGATTTACCACTTTTCCTAAAAATAACAATGTGTTGGTGGTTCGCTCACGGATTGCAAAAACGAAAGGTTTATTCACTTCAAAAGGCATTGGCATGCTGGTTTCGACAATACCAATGGTTGTAACAGCTGCTGCCTCGGTGCCTTCTTCATTCACATCAACAAAGGTGTTTTGCTTTACAAAGCTTACAAAAATATCATCATCCGAAATGCCGGATAAATCTGCCAGACCTGAGTCGAAGGCATCTGCCATTCCAAGGCTTTTGAGCTGATCGTTGAGAACTTTTTCGTAGGTAAATTTAAATTTCGGAAGCGAGACCTCAATTTCTGAAGAATTCAAATTTTCATCAAAAGCGGTGGTGATATTTTGCCATTGCTCATCTCCAAAACCTTGCAAAAATGAAGACAGGCTGTTTACAGGAACAATAATAACCATCGAAAAGTTTGTCCGGCCATAAGTTAGCTCAATAGTCTGGTAATCGTTTGTGGAATATGTTTTTGAAGGTATTTTACCAAACATTGTCGAAACATTTATCGGGCTTCCATTATCCGGATAAAAAGGCTTCATGCTTGTTTGATCTTTGTCGAACTGCTTAGTCCAGGTGCCTTTAAAATAAAGTGCGTTCATCAGGAACATGACTGCATCAGACGAAATTTCCTCCAGAACTTTTGGGATTTTTCCGTTGGTATTGTCGCTTGCCCAGCCGTTGATTTTTGTTAAGGCTGATGGCAGGGTAAAATCAAGCTTTTCGACGTGAGCATTAAATGACGAATCCATGGTACCGAGAAATGGTGTTTTTACGAAAAAATCCTGCCTATACCACACGGCGTTTGCAAGCGCAAGCTGGACATCTTCATCGGCTTCGAGAAGTTGTTTTACCAAACTCCGGCAGGTTTCGTTTACTTCGGCAATCGTCATGTTTTCATAGCCAAGCATCTGGTTTATCTGGTTGTAAGTGTCGCCATTGCAGCCGTTGAGCAGCATTGTAAGGGCGGTGCTGGCACTCAGCGGTGAAAGCATCAGGTTGCCTTCATCGGTTTGTGAAGTTGCCTTAAAAACATCAATCCCAAACTTGTTGCTTTGTTTGATGATTTGTTGTGACTTTTCGGGTAATTGAATGATTTTAGGTTCGCGTTTGGCCTGGATATTTTCTTTATTGCACCCAAACAGGATAACCAGCAGTGTAAGCGAAAAGAGCAATTTGGATTTCATAACATTTTGCTTTTAACCGAATAAATTTTAATTGAATTTGAATGGAAATTTGCAATAATTGAGCCAAAATGCGGAGACCGTCATTTTATTCTTTTAGTTCTACTTTACCTTAATAAAAAAGAAACCACAAAAGGCACATTGTTCACAATTGAAATAATGTTTTCAACATAGTTTTTGGTGTTTCAAATCTTAAGAATAATAGCAGAAATTGACTTGTTGAGCTGTAAAAATACTGGCAGGTACTTTAATTTCGATGTCTATGTGGCCTACTGTGCCTATTGTGGTTCAAAATGTTTGCAAGGTTTATTTTAGTAAAGTAGAATTAGTAATAAAGGTTTATTTGAGGGGTACGATTCAGCCAGTTTGAGGCCTTCAAAACCTTAAGTTTACCTGCCAATTCGTGAAAATGTGTATGTTTGTATTCCAAATAAATACACCGAAATTTGGATTAAATTATTGTTCGACTGTAGGATGAGGCTCAATTTTAAATAGCTTTTTAATTTTTCAATAAAAAGATTATGGACATACAAACAAGGAAAATAGCATTTGTACAGGAATTTCTAAGATTGCAAAATGAGGAAATTATAACCGGACTGGAAGATTTACTCAGAAATAAAAAAATCGAACTTTACGAAAGTAGATTATCACCGATGAGTGTGGGGCATTTTAATACTGAAATTGATGAAGCAATGAAAGATTCCGAAGAGGGGAGGTTGACACCGGCAAGCGAATTAATGAAAAAAATGCAAAAATGGGATTAACGGTTTATTGGACACAGTTTGCCGAGAATAAACTTGACGATGTTTTTTCCTATTGCTGCGAAAAGGCTGGTTTTACCATTGCTCAAAAATTAGTCATCGAAATCATCAGCAAATCCTTGTATTTGGAGAAAAATCCATTGATTGGACAAAAAGAATTGCTGCTTACCAAGCGAATCCAGGAATTCAGGTACCTGGTTTATAAAAACTACAAGATAATCTATTGGATAAACTCTCAAAAATATCGGATTGAGATCATCAATCTGTTTGATTGCAGGCAATATCCTGACAAAATTGATGAAATTTAAATGCTGCCGCCACCTGAATTAAATGAAAATTCCTGCCAACAGGCTAAATTATTGAGGAATTACAAAACGTCAACCGCTAACCAAACCAAACATTGGTGCCTTCATAAACCCATCAAGAAATCAAATCAGAGTGCTTTTAAAGTGAAACCGGATTTTTTGTAAAAGTAAATTTACCCTAAAACCCCGAAGACTTCCGCATAAACTGGACGCGTTCAAAGGCTTCATTGTGAGCTTTCCCGGCAAGTATTGTGCCTCTGAAAGCATCAATTGAGGCATAATGGTGTTTGTTCATCCATTCCTCCAAATCGCTCAGCATGGTTTTGATGTATGGAATTCCTTTTTTGTAAAGCACCGAGCATACCTGTGTGGCTGCGGCACCAGCCATAATCTGTTTAACTACTGCATCAAATTCGTGAATGCCTGTTGAAGCAATAAGATCGCATTTTACGTGTGGCGATAAAAGTCCCATCCATCGCAAGGAGTTAGTCATTTCGGCGGGTTCGCTCAAATAATTGGTGTAAATAATCGAACCATCGTTGATGTTGATGTCGGGCATAAAAAAACGGTTGAAAAGCACGATGCCATCAACGTTTGCTGCATCAAGCCTCGAAACGATTCCATGAATATTTGTAAAAAATGAACCAATTTTAGCACAAACGGGTATTTTTACATGCCGTTTTACCTCATTGATAATGCTGACGTAGGTGTCCTCGATATAATTGCTCGAAACGGTTTCATCAAAAGGAAAAACGGAAATATTTAATTCGATGGCGTCGGCACCGGCTTTTTGAATTTCGGTTGCGAAAACCGGCCATTCATGCGATGTTACACAGTTTATGCTGGCAATTACCGGGACCGGAGAGTTGGCTTTTACTTTTGATAAC
>CAIYZW010000125.1 GCA_903930725.1 uncultured Bacteroidota bacterium | reverse complement strand
ATCGTTACGATGCAGATGTGACAATTCTGAACAATGGTTTTTTACGAAGTGATTGCATTTTCGATGTAGGGCTGAATTATCATTGGTGGAATCCCGGTAAATTCTTCATCTATTTGTGGATCAATAATTATGGTGTAAGAGAATTTATCGTCAAATCGGAGCTTTTCGATTTCGAGATAATATTTTACGGCCTTGAGTTCATCGGCAAGCGGGATAATTGATTCGGCTGAATTGTTTAAGATAAGCCGCATCAAATGAGAAAACCGGCCAAGATAATTCACCGCCAAATCAATATCCTTCGACAGGACAAAACTCTGTATCGAATTGAGAGAGTTAAAGATAAAGTGTGGATTCATCTGCAACCTGAGTGCTTTTTGCTGAATTTCGAAAAGTTGCTTTTCGATTTGAAGCATTTTTTTGTCAACAGCATGTTTTTTCCTGATGTTTTTGATCCTAAAAAAAACTGATAAATAAATTGCTACCAACAATAATATTAAGGTGCCAATTCTAAAAAACCAGGTGCCGAACCAGGGGGGGGTAATGATTATCGTAATGGCAACACCTTCATTATTCCAAACACCATTATTATTGGAACCAACCACCCTGAAAGTATAAGTTCCCGGGCTAACCTTGGTGTATTCGGCAAAGTGCCGCTGGCCATCAACATTTGTCCATTGGTCGTTGTAATTATCGAGTTTGTACGAATACCTGTTTTTTGTGGGGTTTGTAAAGTCGAGTGCCGAAAACCCGAACGAGAAAAAGTTCTCATCATAGCCCAGAATGATGGTGTCGCCATTGTGTAACTCACCAGGCTGGATCAAATTAAATTTCTTAAAGGCCGTTATTGCGATTTCGGGTTTTGCAGTATTGCTTTTAATGTCTTTCGGGAAAAAAGAATTAAAACCCCTCATACCTCCAAAAAACATTTCTCCATCTTTACTTTTTAAGAAAGCCCCCGAATTGAATTCATTACTTTGAATTCCATCGGTAACATCGTAATTAATAAAGGTATTATCGTTGCGGTTAAATCTCGACAAGCCCCAGTTTGTGCTGAGCCAGAGATTTTGCTGTTCGTCTTCTAAGATTCCATAAACAACATTGTTAGGAAGCCCATCATCTGTGGTGAAAGAAGTAAAGCTACTATCGAGCTGGTTGAATTTTTCGATGCCACCACCGCGTGTTCCGATCCAGATATCCTGCTTGCTATCAATGAAAACGCAAAATAATTTATCCGAAATTGTATTGGTTTCACCCTGCGATTTGTTTAAAAACACTGAAAAAGTATCATTATCGCGGTTGTATTTGCACAGACCTCTGCCGGTTGCCAGCCAGATTGTACCATTTTTATCTTCGGCAATGCCGTAAACCGAATTATTATGGGTTGATGATGAATCGCCGGGGAGTTGATGAAAAGCCCGTATTTGATTGGTTTGTGGATTAATCAAATTAATTCCGTTGTTGGTTCCGGCCCAGATCAAACCATGGCTATCTTCGAAAAGTGTAGTGACATAAAGGTCGCAAATGGAGTTAATGTCCTGAATGGAGGGTTTAAAATTGGTGTACTTTCCTTTGGATGGTTCAAACTTATCCAGACCAGCATCTCGTAAACCAATCCAGAAATCTCCTGATGAATCTTTCAGGATACACCTGACGCGGGAAGATGATAATGTGTTTTTGCTGTTTGGATTTCTTTTGATAAAATTAAAACTGCTCAGTCTTTTATCGAAAATGCTGATGCCGTCATCTGTGCCAATCCAAAAAACGTTAGGTTCTACCTCGCAAAAGGTCCAGATATAGTTATCAACGATACTGTTTGGATTATCAGGTTCGTGGGTAAAAAGGTTGAATTTGTTTGTATGCTTTTCGATTTTGCTAACGCCTTTAAAAGTTCCAAACCATAAATTACCATCACGGTCTTCGCAAATACTATAAACACGGTTGTTGCCAAGGCTATTTGGATTTTTTGGCTGGTTTTCGATCCGTGAAAATTTATCCGTTTTCCTATCAAGGATATTTAATCCACCTCCATCGGTAGCAATCCAAAAATTACCCTGGCTGTCTTCAAAAATATCCCTGATATTACTATTACCAAGCGTCCCGGGGTTTTCAGGGTTGGTGGCATAAACTTTAAATTTTCCTTCATTTTCATCAATCAGATTCAGACCATTATCAGTTCCAACCCAAATCTGATGATTTTTATCTTCAAAAATTACATTAACCACATTGCTGCTAAGGCTTTCATAGTCACCGGGCCTGTTAAGAAACCGTATGTTTTCGTGCGTTATTGGGTCGTAACGTACCAGCCCAAAATTAGAACCAGCCCAATATTTTCCTTCGCTGTCGCAGAAAATATAGTTTATCCAGTTGCTTCTCAGATTTCGGATGCCTCTCTCCCCATTTTGATACCTTTTTATTGTCCCCGAATTAAAATCGAAAGTATTTATTCCGTGTGTTGTACAAATTATTAATTGCCCGGGTTTATCCTGATACAAATGGTTAATCCAGTTGCCCGAAAGTGTTGTGCTATCCGCCGCAATTGATTTATAAACAGTAATTTTTCCGGTTTTCCGGTTGAGGCAATTAAGCCCGTTTTCGGTACCAATCCAGATTCTTCCCAATTCATCCTCCAGAATTGCATTAATGGTTTCGTTGGAAAGGCCGTTTTGCTTGTTGTAAATTGTAAAGTTGTAACCATCATATTTATTCAATCCATCCCAGGTACCAAACCACATGTAGCCCTGCCGGTCTTCCATCAGGCAATAAATTGTATTTTGTGAGAGCCCTTTTTGAAGGATGATATTTTCGGAAGTTATTCTTTCAAAAACAAAGTCATTCCCGTTTTGTGCCAGAATTTCATCCAAATTATTAAAACCAAGCATTATGATGAAAAGGGCAGGCAAATATTTATAAAAACGAATCATCCGGAAAGTTATATTTAGGTTAAGATTTGACGATTTAAAACCTGGGTCTGGAAAAAAAATCCATGACCCATCAAAAGAAAGTAAAATTAATAAAATCTGCAATCCGGCATCAATTATTAATCAAAAAGCTTATCCCAAAACGATTTATTAACTCTTTGATTATGATACTTTTTTGAACGTTTTTGAGATGCTTTCATGCGCTTTTTGGTTTCGTCGGTTTGCATATTGTAATGTTGCTTTTTTAGATTTTGGAATTCTTTTTCTTTTTTCTTTTTCTCCTTTTCCGCCTGCCTTTCGGTTTGCCTCACCTTTTGTGCGGCGTGATTTGCACATCCCGGAAGTATTAAAACACCAGCAAAAATCATAACTGCAAATAAAATATGACCTGTGACCCTGGAAATCTTCATCAAAAAAATATTAATGGTTACCCAACGTTTGAAGCTTAAATTTGATTTTATGAAACACAAAACGAATCCGGCGGTTGTAATATTTTTAGTTGTTTTAATGGCCGGCATTATTATGATTTCGTGCGATAAAAACAATGATGCACCCATTCAGCTTGGCTACACCAATATTTTCATCAGGCCAAATTCCACCGAATATATTCAACTAAACACTGTTGGGGGCTGGGTTTATTTAACTGGTGGCACTTTAAGCCGCGGGATTTTGGTTTATCGTTTATCAACCGACGAATTTAAAGCTTACGAACGCACACCAACCTACAAACCCGACAGTTGCTGTGTTTATTCCCCAGTCGAGAAATGTGCAAAAGTAATTGTTGAGGAATCGGGGATTATTGTAAAAGATACCTGCTCGGGCACACGGTATCTCATTTTGGATGGTTCGATAGTTGAAGGACCTGCAAAGTACGCGCTACTTCAGTACCGCACAAATTACGATGGCGATATTTTACACATCTACAATTAGTTCAAAATAAAAACAATTCTAATAAAAAAGGCACCAGATTTTCCGGTGCCTTTTCGTTTTTATTAAGAATATCTTAATACCTGTAATGGTCGGGTTTGTAAGGCCCATCAACCGAAACACCGAGATATTCCGACTGCTCCTTTGTAAGTATTGTAAGTTTTACACCTAATTGTGCAAGATGCAAACGTGCAACTTCTTCGTCGAGATATTTTGGAAGACGGTAAACATCAATTCCGTAATTATCTCGGTTCTTCCACAAGTCAATCTGTGCAAGGGTTTGGTTGGTGAAGGAGTTGCTCATCACAAACGAAGGATGGCCAGTAGCACAACCCAGGTTTACAAGACGCCCTTCGGCCAAAAGATAAATGGAGTGACCATCTTCAAAACGATATCTGTCAACCTGTGGCTTGATGGTAAGTTTGGTAATTCCTGGCGTATTCTCAAGTTTATGAACCTGGATTTCGTTATCAAAATGGCCGATATTGCAAACGATGGCTTCATCTTTCATTTGCTTCATGTGTTCCAGTGTTATAACATCCTTGTTTCCGGTGGTGGTAACAAAAATCTGACCTTCTTTTAACGCATTTTCGATGGTTGTAACCTCGAAACCTTCCATGGCTGCCTGTAAGGCACAAATTGGATCTATTTCGGTAATGATAACCCGCGAACCATAAGCCTTCATTGACTTTGCCGAGCCTTTGCCAACGTCGCCATAGCCAAGAACAACAACTACTTTTCCGGCAATCATCACGTCGGTAGCGCGTTTTATGCCGTCGGCGAGCGATTCGCGGCAGCCATAAAGATTGTCGAATTTTGATTTTGTAACCGAATCGTTAACATTGATGGCGGGAACAAGTAATTCGCCTTTTTCTTTCATCTGATAAAGCCTGTGAACACCGGTAGTTGTTTCTTCCGAAACACCTTTCCAGTCTTTCACGGTACGATGCCATTTTTGATTATCTTCGACAAAAACATTCTGAAGTAGTTCCATAATTACCTGCTCCTCGGCGTTGCTTGCTTTTTCATTGAGTAATTCCGGATTTTTTTCGGCAGCAAAACCTTTATGAATAAGCAGCGTGGCATCGCCACCATCGTCAACAATTAATTGCGGGCCTTTGCCGCCCGGAAACGACAATGCCTGATAGGTGCACCACCAATATTCTTCGAGGCTCTCGCCTTTCCATGCAAAAACCGGAATTCCGGCTTCGGCAATTGCAGCGGCTGCATGGTCCTGTGTCGAAAAAATATTGCAACTTGCCCATCGTACATCGGCGCCAAGCTCGGTTAATGTTTCGATTAAAACGGCAGTTTGGATGGTCATGTGCAGCGAACCCGTTACCCGAACATCTTTTAATGGTTTTTCGGTAGCAAATTTTTTGCGGATAGCCATCAAACCGGGCATTTCTTTCTCGGCAATATCAATTTCTTTGCGGCCCCATTCGGCCAGCGATAAGTCTCTTACTTTGTACTTCAATTC
The DNA here is from genome assembly GCA_903930725.1 of uncultured Bacteroidota bacterium. Lineage (GTDB taxonomy): Bacteria > Bacteroidota > Bacteroidia > Bacteroidales > 4484-276 > CAJATL01. Next base: position 3 of record CAIYZW010000125.1, on the reverse strand, counting down.
GGT
>CAIYZW010000124.1 GCA_903930725.1 uncultured Bacteroidota bacterium | reverse complement strand
TTTCCTTAAATGCATCTTTGTATTTCCTGCGGATTTCGTTGATTGGCGTCATGTTCACCTCATTAAAGGTGGTGAGCATTGCCGTTTCATTCTTTACCGAAACCAGGCGCTCAGCCAGTTTAAGACGAAGCGTTGTCATTTTTTTGCGCTCCAGGTCGCGGGTTCCACCCCAAGATGCTGCCAGTGCCGCACCAGTGGTAGCAACCGGTACGTTTTTCTTATCATCCAGAAACTGCACCACGTCTTCTTTTGAAATCCGCAAACGTTTGTAAAAACCGATAAGGTCGCTTTCGTTGAGATTGTTGGCCTCAAGAAGTTTTTTGGCCAAAGGCGAAATATGAATTCCTGCACTTTCGACTGCTGCTGGTTTTTCGGATTTTGGTGAATCCTTTTTTGGAAGTTCGGGGATCTTTTCGGGTTCAGGTTTTTTTGCTTCAGTTGTGGCGACTTCCGGCTTAATTTCTTTGGAAGCAGGTTTAACCCCACCTTCGGCGCCGGTGTCAATTGTGGCTACAACGAAATTAACATCAACAGTTTCGCCGGCCTGAACCAGGATATTTATCTTGCCCGATTCGGCAGCACTCAGGCTTAAGGTGGCTTTGTCCGAATCAATTTCGGCAACTTCGGTGTCGCGTTCAACATAAGCTCCATCTTCGACCAGCCAACTGGCCAACTGTACCTGTGTGATTGATTCTCCGGGACTTGGGACTTTAATTTCTATGATCATAATTTTGAATTTTCTACAGTAAAGGATTTAAAAAATTTGTAGCAATTACCTTTTCGGGATTTTCGGCAAACGATTTCCAGCGGTTGCCGATGCAGATCATCCGACATTCTTTTTTTACCATCGGGCAATTACATTCTTCAAACGATTTATCAACAATTTTGCGCTGCCTTACGGCGTGAAACTGGATGGAACCTGTTGCCGGGCTTCCACTCGCAGGCCTTGCCACAGCACGGAGTTTTACATCTGTAAAATACTGCGAAATATACGACCAGGCTCCCATATTGATGGGTTCTTCCTGCGACCAGGTGTAATCGGTGGCCAGGTTGTACTTTTTGATAATTCCCTGCAATTGCTTTAACGGCAAAGGATGCAGTTGTTCGAGCCGGACGATGGCCGTATTGTCGAGGTTTTTCTTCTCTTTTTCTTCCAGTAAATCGTAATACAGTTTTCCGCTGCAAAAAACAATGCGTGTAATCTTTTCGGGGTCGGCAGTTTCATCATCAATAACTTCTTTAAAACCGCCTTTTGTGAGTTCATCAATATTTGAGACGCATCTTGGATGACGCAATAAACTTTTTGGTGTAAAGATAACCAGTGGCTTGCGAAACTGGCGGTGCAACTGGCGGCGCAATACGTGGAACAAACTTGCCGGCGTGGTGCAGTTTACAATTTGCATGTTGTTTTCGGCGCAAAGCGTGAGAAACCGCTCGATGCGGGCGCTCGAATGTTCCGGTCCCTGGCCTTCGTAACCATGCGGCAGCAACAAAACAAGGTCGTTCATCACGTTCCATTTATCCTCGGCGCTGCTCAGATATTGGTCAATAATAATTTGTGCGCCATTGCTGAAATCGCCAAACTGAGCTTCCCAAATGGTGAGATTGTTTGGTGTTTCAAGGGCGTAACCGTACTCAAAACCCAAAACGCCATATTCCGAAAGGAGCGAATTATACACTTCAAACTTTGCCTGCTTTTCGCTGATGTGCTGCAAAGGCAGGTATTTTTCTTCCGATTCGTCCACGGTAAGCACGGCATGACGGTGCGAAAAAGTCCCGCGCTCGCAGTCCTGTCCGCTAAGGCGCACAGCAAAACCTTCGTTTAAAAGCGTTCCGTAAGCCAGCAATTCGCCCATCGCCCAATCGAGCATGCCCGTTTCAAAAGCCATGGCACGCCGGTCGTCCTGTAGTTTTACAATTTTCCGATAAAAGTTTTTATCCTTCGGAAGCTGGGTTATTTTTCCTGCAATATCCATCAAAACTGCTTTATCCACGCCGGTTTCGGGTGAATAATCAAAATCTTTGCTGGTTGCTTTTTTAATGTTTTTCCAATGGTCGTCCAGGAAAAACCTGATGGTTTTATTTTGGTGATCTTTTGATTCGTCGAGGTTTTTCTCGAGCGTACTGTTTATCTTATCTTCGGTTTCTTTAATAAAATCCTGACCAATCAAACCTTCGGCAATGAGTTTTCCGGCATAAATTTCAAACGGGTCGGGATGTTTTTCGATGATTTTGTAAAGCAGCGGCTGTGTAAAACGTGGCTCGTCGCCTTCGTTGTGGCCATATTTGCGATAGCAGAGCAAATCGATAAATACGTCGCGATGGAACTTATCACGAAATTCCATAGCAAACTGGATGGCATAAACCAGGGCTTCGGCATCATCGCCATTGACATGGAAAACCGGCGACTGAACAACTTTGGCAACATCTGTGCAGTAAACACTGGAACGGGCATCGAGATAATTGGTGGTAAAACCAACCTGGTTGTTTACCACAATGTGGATGGTGCCGCCGGTTTTATAGCCTTTGAGCTGCGACATCTGCAAAACCTCATAAACCACGCCCTGTCC
>CAIYZW010000123.1 GCA_903930725.1 uncultured Bacteroidota bacterium | reverse complement strand
TTTTTCGGGATGACAGAATTCCAATTCTGTATCTTTCTCACCTTCGACAGAATTGGAATTCTGTCATCCCACTAAGAGCCATCCTCTACCATCGAAGCCAACTTCATTCCCTTCCTCAACCTTTAAATTTTCAATCAGGAGTTCACTCCTTTTTTTCCATCCATTATTTGTTTGATATATTCTGTTGGCGACAATCCATATTCGTCTTTAAAACATTGCCTGAAGTAGGAGGAACTGCTTATGCCCACAAGATATGACACTTCCGACACCGTGTATTTGCCGGTGAGCAGCATCCGTTCTGCATTTTGAATCTTTATTTTCCGTATCAATTCATTCACGGTGATGTTGGTCAGTGCTTTTACTTTTCGGTAGAGCGTGGAATGGCTCATGTTCATTTTCTCGGCAATATAGGCTATGTTGATTTGTTCCGAATCGAGGTTTTCCGCAACAATGGCGGTTAGCTTATCGATAAACTCCTTGTCCAACTTGCTTATCGACTCCGAAATAATCGTTTGCTTGTCGGTAAGGGACGACGATACTTCTAACGCCATCTTTTTGCGCGACTCCAACAAATTATTCACCCTACTTTGCAACAATCCTGCACTGAAAGGCTTGGTGATATAGGAATCTGCCCCCACGTTGTAGCCTTCGGTCTTGTCCTGCAACGAATCTTTGGCAGTTAATAAAATCAGCGGAATGTGGCTGGTGCGCATATCATCTTTCAGTATCCTGCAAAGCTCAACGCCAGTCATTACGGGCATCATGATGTCGCTGATAATGATATCGGGGGTGCGGTCGAATGCCAGTTCAACGCCCAATTTACCGTTGGCAGCTTCCAGGAGTTCGAAGGTGTCGGCAAAAGAAGTGGCGATGTATTCCCGTATCTCATCATTGTCCTCCACAATCAGCATCAGCCCTTTCGAATTCGGATGATGTGCTTCGTGTTCCAGTTTTTCGGGTTTCATTTCGGTGTGCATCTCATTAGGATACTGGTTATGGGTGCCAAATCGGAACTTGAACGACGAACCTTTCTCCGGCTCGCTTTCTACAGAGATACTTCCCTGATGAAGCTCTGCCAGACTTTTCACCAGCGAAAGTCCAATGCCCGAGCCCGAAACCTGATGTTCGTTGTTTACCTGAAAGTAGCGGTCGAATATGCGCAATTGGTTTTCGGCATCAATGCCCACTCCCGTATCTCTCACTTCTATTTCAGTTACCAGGTGTCCATCGTCAACTGAACTGCGCATGATGATGGAGATTTCGCCTTCTTTGGTATATTTCAGTGCGTTGGATATCAGATTGTCCAATATAATGGTAATAATTTCTGGGTCGTAATAGAGTTTCGTTTCTTTCGTTTCAATCAAAATATTGAACTTGATATGGGGATTTTGGTTCAGTCCCTCATATTTCAGTCCCGTTTCCTTTATCAGTGCCGACAAATCGTCTTTGATCACGCAGAGGTTTTTATTGTTCGTTTCCGTTTTGCGGAATTCCATTATCTGATTAATCAGGTTCAACAGTCGGATGGCGCTGCGGTGAATGAGCGATATCTTTTTGTTGTGCGACGGAGTAAGTGTTTTGTCGGCTTCAAGGTCTTCGAGCGGCCCAATTATCAAGGTCAAAGGCGTTCGCAGTTCGTGTGCAATGTTGGTATAAAAGCTAAGTCGCTCGTCGTTCAATATCTGTTCCTGATGATGATTCTTCTGCTCCAGGTAGAGGCTGTTCTCCAAGTCAAGTCTGCGTTTGTAAAACCTGATAATGTATTGTATCAACAATATTATTAGAATAAAATAAAAGGTTTTTGCCCACCATGTCAGCCAGAAAGGAGGTTTAATGGTGATTTGCAAAGTCGTTATTTGATCCGACCATTCCTGATTCCGCAGCCGCGACTTTAATTTAAACTCATAAGTGCCTGGAGGAATATTCCTAAAAGTAACCTGTTTCTCACTTCCCAGATTGTACCATTCATCTTCCAGTCCTTTTAATTTGTAGGCATATTCAGTACCTTCGGTCAATCCAAAGTCAAGCACATAAAACGAAATGCTGAAAGTATTTTGAAAATGTTTCAGTTCAATGTCTTCGTTTATCGGAAGGGTAACGGCATTGTCGGGCTGTGCAGTTTGCTTGTCGAAATAACTGAACTCGGTAATGGTGGCCGGAGTTGAGTTTTCAGACAGGGAGTTTTGCTCAGAATTGAAATAACACACCCCATTTTGTGAACCAAAATAAATGGTGCCGTCGCTCGTTTTAGCCACCGACCCCGCCATAAAGTTCCCACGAGGTATGCCGTCGAGGTAATTGAAGTTGCCTAATTTATTGGTTTTTACATTCAAGCATCCGATGCCTGAATTGGTGCTAAACCAGATATTTCCGTGCTGTCCTTCGGTAATAGCACACACGTAGCTGTCGGCCATTCCATCCTTTTCGGTAAAAACTTTGTACTGCATGTCCTTGGCCGATTTGAACCGTGCCAATCCCTCACGGGTAGCTACCCACATTTGATTTTTTGAATCCCTGAAAATATGGTGAATGGCGTTAGAACAGAATCCGTTGCCGATGTTGATGTATCTTATCAGCTTAAAATCGGGAGTGAAAATACCAATTCCTTGTCCCAATGTTCCAATCCAGAGCTGTCCCTTGTCATCCTCCGAAATGCTAAGCACCACATTATCGGGTAGTTTGGAGTTTTCTAAAGTGTAATTGTTAACTTTTCCCGTTGGAAGATGGTAGGAATAAAGCCCTCTGTAGGTGCCAATCCAGATATTCTTTTTAGAATCTTCATAAAAACAACGGACTGCGACTTCATTTTTTATAGAACTTATTTTCTCAAATCGTTTGTTTTTAATGATGTATTTAATGATGTAGCTACTGCTGGAACCAAACCACAAATTACCTTCAGAATCTTTCATGGTCGAAACAATAAAGTTGTCGGGGAGGTGTCCATTTTCGATGCTAAAATGGGCTTTTTTCTGGCTTTTTTCAAACACATCAATACCACCACCGTCTGTTCCAATCCAAACATGATCTTGTTGGTCAGCACATAAACCCCAAGCTACCTTATTGCTCATGCTATTTTTCGCTCCAAGATAAGGCGAGTAGGATAGAGTGTTCAGAAACCGTTTTTTGTTGCTTATTACGTTCACGCCTCCACCATAAGTCCCAATCCAAATGTTGTTATAGGCGTCCTGATAAACGTCCTTTACCGTTTGATGAGACAATCCGCTTTCATCATCATTGGCATAAATGTGTTGAAAGGTTATCAGTTCTGGATTTAGCAATGTGGTTCCTTCGAGGTCAAGAATATTAATTCCACCCTGACTTGTAGCCAACCACAGTTTATCATCTGCAAACTCCTTGATGGCCGAAATTCTATTGCTTGACAAAGAGAATGCTTTGCCGGGAATGTTTCTAAAAACGGTAAACTTTTCGGTCTTTGCGTTAAACAATGCCAATCCCTCGTTGGTGCCAATCCATACATTTTTTCTTTTGTCAATACAGATACTCAACACTTCTATGCCCGGCAATGAGTACGGATCATTGGGGATGTGAGTAAAGTTTTTTATTTTTTGGTCTTTCAATGACATTACGCTCAGTCCATTAAAAACATGACCAATGTACAGCATTCCCTCACCATCGTCGACTGCAGACCAAACATGATTACTCACAAATCCGGGTACGGTGGCCTTGTTGTAATGGCTAAATGTTTTTGTTTTTTTGTCAAAATAATCCACTCCGCCGTAATAAGTACTTATCCATAGATTATTATCCCAGCTGTAGGCTATGTTGGTAATATCATTGGTTACAATGCTTTTCGGGTTTTTCGGATCATTTGTAAAGTAGGTAAATTTCTCTGTTTTAATATCAAAAGCATTCAAACCTGTTCGTTGTGTGGCAATCCAAACGATGTTGTCGGTTTTATCGGCCAATACGTAGTTCAGTTCATTGCTGTTAATGCTGTTGCTGTTTGGGGAGTGTTTTCGGTAAACCCTGAAGTTGCGTCCATCAAATCTGTTGAGACCCGATTCGGTTGCAAACCACATGTAGCCCTGTTTGTCTTGGGTAATTCCCGCAATATTGCCATTGGACAATCCCTGTTGCATTCCCAATTTTTTTATAGTAAATGGTTCAGCTGTCAATAACAAGGAGGCAAATAAGAATGTAAACAAGAAGTGTTTTTTCATCGATACAGGGTTTTGTGATATTTTATTTGATGTTGTAGGGTATTTGCAAGCTGTTGACAGCGCACCCCCCCCAATTAAACCGCAAAGCCGTCAAGCTAAGGTTTTAAAAGGCTGAAAGCCTGATATATTCTAGCCCA
>CAIYZW010000122.1 GCA_903930725.1 uncultured Bacteroidota bacterium | reverse complement strand
GTCTGAAAAGACGGCCTTTTTTATTGGCCGGGGTTAGTGCTAAACACTGATGAAATCAGGAAGCCAGCGATTGATTAGATTAGTGGTGTTGCTTCATTTATCAGCTTATTCCAAAGTTCATTTACCTGAAGTTGATTCACCCAATTTTTCAAATAGCTCTGGTCAAGAATTCCATACTGAACTTCATAAACACGCAATGCATCGGTAAATTGTTTTTCACTTCCGCCTGATAGCTTTGCCCACCTCAGTTTTGCCAGTATTGTATCTTCAGGTGTAGAAATTTTCATTAAAAATCCAAACACATTTTCTTCATACTTTCTATCAAACCTTGATTTGTCAAATGGCTCCTCTGTCAAAATCCAAAAATCAGTTTTATCTCCTTCCTCTGTGTCAATCAGATTGAACATGCTTTTACATTCGATTGCTTCTTTTATGCTGGTAGCATCAAGATAATATTTTGGTGGGGGAAATGCTTCGATCAGAGCGGGAATGGACGATTCCTTGATACTCACTACAATATCCACATCATGCGTTGCACGCGGCTCGCCTTGTAAACTGGAAACGATTGAGCCGGTTACCATATAATCAATATGGTTGTTATTCAAAACTGATAATAGATGACTTAATAATTTCGGTTGTAGCATTTGGCAATTCTTTCTAAATACAATTTGATGATTTCTGCCTCACTTTTGAATGAGAACCTTTTTTGCAAGCCCAGCAAAAACAATTCTTTAGTCATTGCCGAAAGTTCAAATGCTTTTGCCAGATGCTGCTCTGGTGTCATTTGTCGCAATGTTTTCAAATACAAACTGTGGTTAGGATGTGGTTTTATGTCCATACTAATTTTTCTTACAAAGATATTCCAATTAAGTGGCTCAATAATTTTTCGCTAAAATATTTTCGCTACGCTGAGCGGCCCACCAGCTGGGCACTGCACGTTGCCAGCCTTACTACATTTATTTGCTCCAAACATTCCGGTGTGCTGCACCAATAATTTGTTGCATCATAAAAACGCAAGGCAAGCCACAGCGTGGCGAAATGTTTGTAGAATTACATTACAGCGTAGAGTTAGGAGGTGTAGCGCACCGGAATATCGAAGAAGGTTGGAGATATGGAATCATCCATTTGATTTACTTTCTTTTGTCTTGACACAAAAGAAAGTAACAAAGTAAAAGTCAAGACTTAATAAAAATTTCCTGTTTTCTACGGGTCGGCTTAGCCACGCGATACAAGCCGCGCCATCACACTGGCCAACGCTGGCTTCTGTATCGCTTTCAAAGGCCCCCTCCAATTAGCCTTCCCTCGAAAACAACGGAAATTTTTATAAGGTCATCAGGCTGTCGGGGAAACAATAATAGTTATGATAGTCATGTGATTTCCTGGTTTTCGTTCTGCTTCTATTCCGGTGCGCTTCACCAACTATTTGTTGCCTCACAAACACGAAAGGCAAGACACCGCATGGTGAAATGTTTGTAGAATTACATGACAGCTTAGAGTTAGGAGGTGCAGCGCACCGGAATATGAAAAGGTGTTGCTGGTGATTGGGTTTGCAAATGGTCATGGCTTGTGTTGGTTTAAAAAGTCCGAAGGACTGTAATTTGAATAACCGCCGGTGAAACCGGTGGTAGTGATGGTAAGGGATTAGGTCAGCCCTGAAAGGGTTGAATATGAGTTTGTTCAACCCTTTCAGGGCTGTGGGATACTATTTGTGTCGTTTTCCCTGCACTTCGTACAGGGTTATTCAAATTAAATCCCTTCGGGATTTTAATGCAAACCCTACGCTGAGCGGCATTTGCAATGCCGATCCAAACTTTGGAAAGAACGCAAAGCGGGAAAAATTGTTGAAACTAAATTGGTTATTTACAGTTTTGTTGAATTACAAATTCAAAGGTATTCAAAGCGGCATTGCAAATGCAGCTTAGCTGGGGAAAT
>CAIYZW010000121.1 GCA_903930725.1 uncultured Bacteroidota bacterium | reverse complement strand
TGCATCAGCGAAACATTCGACAGGGCAGATTTACTCAGCACTGTTTCATTCGGCTGCATAGCGCCAGTACAAAGATTGTCCTGCCCGGTTTTTTTAATGACCTGACCTACATTTCTATTCTTTCCGGGTTTAAAGTTAGGTTTGATTTGTGCCACTACAGCAGCACTTAAACATACGATTAACAAAAAAGTAACAATTCGTTTCATTTTTAAAAAATTTTGGTTAGTAATATAAAATAGCTGAATTCAATTGTCGGATTAAATAACAAATAAATAATAACTGCCTGTTTATTGCCCTCTGGAAATAAAAGTATCAGATGCACTCATCCAGGAGGCAAACTTATCCCAGTAATATCCATTCTCACCAATGAATGCTTTCCAGAAAATATAATCAGCCTGGTTCAGGTCATTGTTGGCATTGAGCTGGCGCGACAGACCCATTTGCGCGTAACTCCTGCAAACTAATGGGATCATTTCGGTTATCCTGCCCATGTCGGCGCTTCCGACATTCAGAAAGGCAAGTCCCATAATGTATGTGGCATCGTAAGCCGATAAGGCAAATACTCCAGGCACAACACCTGTTTGTGACGTTATTTTTGACGAAAGCTGTTCCGCAAAAACCGGCGTATAAAGGGCATCACCTAATCCCATCATCGGGGCAATGAAACCTGTTTTTAAGGCGAAAGCTGCCAGGGCATCATCCGAAATCACAGTTTTAAGCTGAGCATTTCCGTCGCATCCGTACCATTTCACCAACCCAAGCGGTTCAAATGGAATGGCAGCGGTCATTATTCCTGTTATCTCGCCGTACGTCATAGCCAGAACCGCCACATTGTTTGCACCGTAAGTGGCAATGGCCTCAGTAACTTGTGAATTGACCGTATTTGCCAGGGATGTGAAAGCTGTCTCAGAAGTGTTATAAACAACCCCGGGGTAAATGAAACCTCCTTCGGCCAAAAAGCCGCTTGTAAATCCCTGTAAAAGTGAATTTCCCCAAATATCGTTCCTCACCACAGGGATAATAGCTTTTACTCCCTCTGTTATCGCCGCCCTGATCAAAGCTTTGGCCTGGAAACTGTCATCGGTAACGATCCTGAAAATATGGCTTCCCGCATGGTTCATGCCAACTGCTGTACTGGATGCATTAATGACTACAATCGGGTTTTGATTCACAAAAGGCGTCAGGGCTTTAAGCTCGCCGCTGGAAAACGGACTTGCCACAAACATGCTTATCCCCTCGGCATACATGCTTTTCATCAGGTTTTTCGCTTCAGTGGTATCCAATTTAGTGTCGGCAAAGGAGCAGGTAAATTTAACGTTGCGGCCTGCTGTGGCAGCATAGCTGTTCAGGTCGTCGAGTGCAAACTGAATGGCTGCTTTTGTGGCAAGTCCGTTTTCGGGATTGTAAACGGTCAGGTCAAGCAGCGCACCGAAATTGACGGTCTGTATGCCCGACGGAGCCGGGTCATCACATTTCTTACAACTGTTGCCAAGCGTTAAAAAAAAACCCATAATAACCAATAATGAGTAAATCCAAATCCTGTTTTTCTTTTTCATGTCAATAATATTTTATTAAAATGTAAATAATTTAAAATTCCTACTCTCAAGGCTTTTCGGTAACGCCCCGTTTTTTTATTTGATTTCTGGTCTTCAAT
>CAIYZW010000120.1 GCA_903930725.1 uncultured Bacteroidota bacterium | reverse complement strand
AGTTGGGTTTTAAAATGGGTTCACCTCTTTGAGAGGTGAACCCATTCGAGCGACCTTAAAAGGTTTCACCTTTTGTAAAGGTGAAACCTTTTGTACAAGTGGAAAAGGTGAAACCTTAAAACCCTGTCCTCTACTTATAAATCCTGAAATTGGAAGTATTCACCAGCGCAGACGAATCCCATTCGTTGGGCTGCCAGGCACGGATGTAAATGAGTGGGTCTTTTTCGTTGAAGTCAATCAGCAGGAAAAGGTAGCCTTCGTCGGCGTAGGTGGTGGATGAATAATTCTGGCGCATCTCCACGCCATAAACGCCGGGCGTGTTGTTTTTCTTCATAATCTCAAAAGCGCTGAAATCGATAAAAATGTCCTTCTGGAAATCGAAAATCTTTTTTTGCCGGATGAGGTATTGCTGTTTGGTAAGCTGTAACTGCTCAAACCCTGGTTGTCCGGGCAACTGCGAATATTTAACATCTGCCGAAGGTTTGTTGCGGGTTTCAATTTTCCGGCCTATCAAAATCAAAGCTTCCTCGGCAAACATCAGTCCGATGGTTTTCATGTCGCGGGTAAGATAAGCCGTACGATATTTCTCGATAAACTTGATTATCTCCTGCCGGTTTCCCCAATCGTTGCCATATTCTGCCTGTTTCACAAATTTATCATACAAATCGTCGGTAATACACAGGTTAAAATCAAGCAGCGCACCGGTTTTGTCAAAATCCAAAACCAGGTATTCGATGGATTGCTTGTTTATGGAAGGGTACAAATGATGCACCTCAATTTTACGTATTTCGTATCCCAGCCGGGTTTCATTAACCACGGCATCCGTTTCGCCAATCAATGGTTTTGGGTGATTGTAGTTGATGTAGTCGTTTATTTTCCTTAAAAGAAAAGTGTCCTTTTCGTATTCTTTTGCAATATTTTGTTCATCCCCATTTTGAAGGGCAACGATAAATTTGTTTGCATTTATCAGAATTTGCTCGGTTGCCGGGGTTGTATTTTCGAACTTCAAAACAAGCTGCGTGCCTTTAGGGATGAGTATTCCGCTATTTGATTGCTGGCTGGAAGAAGAAGATTTTGAAAGTTTGATGTTCCGAAGGTTTTCAAATTCAGGCCGCACAACCAGTTCCCAGAGTTCTTCAACAGCACTGTATTCCTTGCGTGCATTAAAATATTCGTATTCGGGATAAATCTTCAGGTTATCAAAATCAATGCTGGAACCCAGGAGCCGGATGGCTGTTTTCCCGTCTCTGACCTGTCCCGAGCCACCAATCTGGTAGCCGTCCCAAAAGCGGAAGTGCATCAGATTTACAGGTTTCCCGTTGTACGAAACATCAAAACTCACTTCACGTTCCTTGTCGTTAAGTTTTGAATCATTCACCAGAGTAAAAACAACATCCTGCAAAATACCATTGATGGTTTTCGGGATTTCAAGGGTGAGGTTTATATCCTGCACCACCACATGTTCTTCGGGGATCGATTTTAACAATACGATGCCGAAATAGTAGTTTTTGAGCGCAAAGGCAAGGTTACCGGTTTCTTCGTTCTTCTT
>CAIYZW010000119.1 GCA_903930725.1 uncultured Bacteroidota bacterium | reverse complement strand
CTTCAAGAGGCACAAGGTCGGTAAAAGCAGTTTCGGGTGTTCCGTTCATGGCAACATAAGCGCCTATCACAACCAGCGAACCCAATGTAAGTCCCGCAAACAACTCTCCAAGCAGCAGTTTTGCCAGCATCTTGGTGTAAAAAACAATTGCAAAAGCACCAATGAGCGTAATCACCCCAATAAACCAGTGCGAAACAATCGCAAAATAGACTCCAATTGCCGCCGCCGCCAATAAAGTACCCACAGAGGCTGCAAAAACCGCATTGGGACTTGTATTTCCGGCAACCATCATTCCGCTTCCACCGCTAAAAGGCGTCCGCTGAGTATGAAAATCAATTTTGGTCTGGAAATCGGAATATTCATTAAACAAATTTACCGAAGCATGAGCCAGAACGGTTCCAAGAACCAATAAAACGGCATGTAACGGGTTAAATGCGGCATTTATCTGGTATTTAGCGGCATAAGCCAGACCAATGGCTACTAAAAATACAGCCAATATCAAAAAATTTGCCCGCGTTTGAGCTGCCCAGGTTTTCGTTTTACTGATTTTTTCCATGATTAAACAATTTGTTAGCCCGATTTACGATTATCCGGCAAAATAAAGCGATTTAAACCCAATTAACAAGATTTTGTAATGATTGTTTTATCCCGGGAGTTTAATCAAAAATGATATTTTAAAGGCATTATCCAATCTAAATATTTTCTACTTTTGTTACGCTGTGTTCCAATGTAAGTGTTGATAAAATTGAAAACGAAAATTAAAATATTTCTCAGGTTTTTTACATCCAATCTCGAATTAATCATCTGGATATTTGCGGTTGTGTATCTGTTTTTTGTCGACCCCACACATCAACATTATACTTTGTGCCCCCTGAGTAATCTTGGATTTGACTATTGCCCCGGCTGTGGCGTCGGCCGTGCCTGTGCTTTGGCTCTTCATGGTCATTTTGCCCATTCTTTCGAAACACATCCCTTAGGTATTTTCGCATTGCTTGTTATCGGTCATCGGATTTTCACGCTAATTAGAAATTTTATTCATTATAAAAACTTCAATATAATAAATTATGAACATCGTACTCAAGTATTTACCAGAAGCACAAGGACATGAATTGTTCATGCTGAACGACATCTTCAAAAGCTTCAACGATGATCAAGCCCGTGATTTTTCATTTATTTACCGTTCGCGCCGCAAAGACCCCAGTATCATCTTGCTTACGACTTTGCTTGGTTTTGTTTGGGTTGCCGGAGTTCATCGATTAATAACGGATCAAATCGGACTTGGGATTTTGTATTTACTTACATTTGGTTTTTGCTTCATTGGCACCATCGTTGATCTTATTAATTATCAGAATTTAGCCTTTGAATACAATCGCCGGATAGCTTACGAGGTCTCAGCAATCGTTTCGAAGTAAAAAAGTACTCCTTCTGATTTTAGCAAAACCAGCTTAAAACAAGTCTGGTTGTCTTGCGTTTTGTAGCCACCAGTTTTAAACTTTTCTTAATGATTTATGTTTAAACCTTTTGGTGACCTTTAATTTCAAATAAATAACCTTTAATGAGATTTTTGAAAATATTTTTCGTTTCCGGCATCTTTTGCCTTCTCACTCATTTTGTAAATGCACAGGAAAAGGCCGGTATGCCAAGCCCGGGAACTTTTGGTAAACCTGTGCTTTACGGTAATCCATGGGTTGATTCGGTTTTTAATTCGCTCAGTTTTGATGAACGTATTGCCCAGTTATTTTTTATACGCACTTACTCCAACAAGGACAAGGAATATTACGACAACATCAGCAAAATTATTAAAGATATCAAAATTGGTGGGCTTACGTTTTTCCAGGGCAGTCCTACGGTTCAGGCAAATCTCACCAATTTATGGCAAAATATATCCAAAACACCACTTTTAATCAGCATTGATGGCGAGTGGGGACTTGGGATGCGGCTCGACAGCAGTTATTCGTTCCCCCGGCAAATGACACTCGGTGCAATGCCCGACGACAGCCTCATTTATGAAGTCGGTAATCTGATTGGCAAACAATGTAAAAGGCTCGGAATCGGGATGAATTTTGCGCCAGATGCCGACATTAACAGCAACCCCAGAAATCCGGTAATCAATTACCGCTCTTTTGGACAGGATGCTGATAATGTTGGCCGAAAAACGATCGCTTACGCCAGAGGCCTTCAGGATGCCGGGGTTATTGCCACAGCCAAGCATTTTCCGGGTCACGGCGATACCGACACCGACTCGCATGTAACTTTACCGCTGCTAAATCACTCAAAGGAAGAAATCGAAACCATTGATATTCTTCCTTTTAAAATGGCAATCGAAGCGGGAGTTGGAAGCGTGATGGTGGCCCATCTTTTCGTCCCGGCCATTGATAACGATAAAGATATTTCGACTTCACTCTCGCCAAAAGCCATTCAAAACCTGTTAAAAGATACTTTAGGATTTGAAGGCCTTGTAATCACCGATGCTTTGGATATGAAAGGTGTTACAAATTATCATAAACCAGGCGATATCGAATTGAAAGCCCTCCTTGCCGGAAACGATATTTTGCTTTTGCCTCTGAATATTCCAAAAGCCATCAAAAACATAAAGCAAGCGGTGGCCGACAGCCTCATTAGCGAAGAAGAAATTAACAACCGTTGCCGGAAAGTTCTGGCTTATAAACAAATGACAGGATTGGATAAACCAAAACCCATTGTTACAAAAAATCTTATTTCCGAAATTAATACTGTCGAAAATGAACTTTTGACCAGAAAGATTTACGAAAAAGCTATTACCGTTGTAAAAAATAACGGAAATCTACTCCCATTAGAATACCTGGATACACTAAAAATCGCCTCACTCGTTATTGGCTACACCGAACCTGGCAAATTTCAGGAAACACTGTGTCTTTATGCAAAAATTGATCATTTCAATCTGCCTCCAAATCCTGAAGAAGCACAGGTTTCTAAAACAATCAAGACTCTCGAAAATTATAATCTGATCATCATCAGCCTTCAAAAAACCAATAATTCCAACAGCAAGCAATACGGAATTTCAGAAAATTCGATCAAACTTGTCAATCGCCTAAAAACCAATAAAAACAAGCTAATCGTTGATGTTTTTGGAAATACTTACGCACTTGCGCTGTTCACAAACCCCGAAAATATTGATGCTTTAATGCTTTCTTACGAAGATAACCCAATTTCGGAGGGAATTTCGGCACAGATAATTTTTGGAAGCATTGGCGCTGTTGGCCGATTGCCGGTAACGGCTTCTGAACTTTTCCAGGTTGGCTGCGGTTTAAGCACTAAATCCATTGGCCGGCTCAAATTTACTATTCCCGAAGAACTTGGAATTTCACGCGACAAACTCAAAGTAATTGAATCGCTCATAAATCTTGGGATCGATGGAAAAGCCTTTCCCGGTTGCCAGGTACTTTTTGCAAAAGATGGCAAAGTATTCTACAATAAATCATTTGGATTTCATTCCTATGAAAAAACCGAAAAGGTTGTTAATACCGACCTTTACGACCTTGCCTCACTTACCAAAATTGCCGCAACCACTTTGTCGGTGATGCGGTTATCGGAAATTAAAAAACTTGATATTGACCTTCCTTTGTCTTCTTATCTGCCATATCTTAAAAATAGCAACAAAAAAGCAAAGTTTACCCGCGAAATCATGGCACATCAGGCACAGCTTTATCCATTTATTCCTTTCCAAAAAAATACCATCAAAAATTTCAAACCCGATCCTACAATTTACTCACCGGTTTTAAAAGAAGGTTTTTCGACACAAGTTTCCGAAAAACTTTATATTTCAGATGCTTACCGCAAAATAATTTTCGATTCCATCGTGGATTCCAAACTTTTAAAAACCAAAGAATACAAATACAGCGATCTAGGTTTCATGCTGCTTTACGATGCAATCGAAAAAATTACTGAACAGCCATTTGAAGAATTTACCGATCAAGAGTTTTATAAATCACTTGGCCTTACCACGTTATGTTTCAATCCGGCTTCAAAATTTCCACTTGCCATGATTACGCCAACCGAAAATGATACAATTTTCAGGAAAAGCATCATTCATGGTTATGTCCACGATCCGGGAGCTGCAATGTTGGGAGGCGTTTGTGGTCATGCAGGGCTTTTTTCGAACGCCACCGATATGGCTGTAATTATGCAAATGATGCTTCAAAAAGGCTATTATGGCGGGAAACAATATTTTTTGCCCGAAACCATCGAACAATTTACAAAACAGCAGTTTCCGCTCGACAGGAACCGCCGTGCCATGGGCTTTGACAAGCCTTATCCTGATTATGATTCACTGGGACCAGTTTGTAAAGGCGTATCCCACGACAGTTTTGGCCATTCCGGATTTACTGGAACTTACCTTTGGGCCGATCCCGAAAACGGGCTGATTTTTATTTTCTTGTCAAACCGCATTTATCCTGATGCAAACAATCAGAAATTGGTAAAAATGGCACTACGAACCAAACTTCATCAGGAAATGTATGATATTCTGAATGCTCAGAATTCTAAACTACAAACCAGGTAAAATCCTAAAGATTCTTAAAACAAAAAACATTCGTAATCTCAAATTTTCATATTAATCTATTAAACAGTTAGATACGAAATTTATTTTTAAATCCAAAATACCCCAAATCTTCCATCCTCACTTTTAGGCCTTTGTAATATGTGAATTTCTATATTTTTGCGCCAAATTAAACTTTCAAACTATGGAATACCGCATAAAGTCGCTTTTACTTTGGATACTTGCTTTTGTTTTGATGGCCGCAAGTGCTGTTTACCAGCGTGCTAAGGGACCTACCTACCCAACAAAAGGCGAAGTAATTATTAACCAGCAGGAAATAAAATACAAATTAATCAGAACCTGGGAGGGTGCAACCGAAGCTGCCATAAAAGTTGAGGTTAGCGACAACAACATTGGAGGGGTTTACCAGTTTAAACGCTTCAAAAGCCATGACGAATGGACCGAAAAACAAATGGTTCGCGAAGGCAACTATTTGATTGCCTACCTGCCAAACCTACCACCTGCCGGCAAAATGATGTACGAAATTACCCTGACGAATGGTGATGAACGTGTTAAACTGGAGGAAATTCCATTAATATTAAGATACAAGGGCGTAGTTCCTATGTTTATTTTGCTTCCGCATATTTTCATGATTTTCTTAGCCATGATGTTCTCGACACGAACCGGGATGGAGGCCATTATCAGAGGAAAAAATCTGGTTTCATATTCCCTCTGGACAGTAATAATTTTCGCCGTTGCCGGCTTATTTCTGGGGCCTGTGATGCAGAAATATGCTTTTGATGTTTACTGGACAGGCTGGCCTTTTAAAGGATTCCTCAATTTTGGGGATATGACCGACAATAAAACACTTGCTGCTTTTATCCTGTGGGTTATTGCACTTGTTCAGGTCAGAAAAAATCCGAAAAAATGGGGCTGGGTACTTGCCGCTTCTATTCTGATGTTCGTCATTTACCTCATTCCACACAGCATTATGGGTTCCGAAATTGACTACACCAAACAATAAATAGTTGGCAGTAGGAAGTCAGCAGTCGCCAGCCGGGAGTGAGTAAAATTTAATCACCGACTGGCGATTGTTAACTTTTGCCAGCAAACTTTCCATTAAAAATATCTATTAAAAAACATGATCATTGTAATCATTCTCGTTACCGCTGCTGTTTCGATCATGGCTTTTGGTAATCAGGAGCTTTTTCATAAGCTGAAATTCAACGCTTATTACATCAGGCAGGATAAGGAGTGGTATCGCTTTTTTTCGTATGCTTTGGTTCATGCCGATTATGGGCATCTGATCATTAACATGTTTGTTTTATGGTCATTCGGCGATATCGTAATTCAGTTTTTTACTGCCGATTTTGGCCCGATGGCCCCATTGAAGTTTATACTGCTTTATGTCGGTGGGGTGTTGTTTTCGACGCTTTCGAGTGATGACAGAGTCGCAAGTGAAGAGGGGGAAGGCGATTCGAACTGGGACCGTGATGATGAATCTCAAGCTCCAGAGGCAGTCCATGAGGGCCAAGAAGAGTTCATGAGCGCAATAACCCCCGCCGCAACTCGCGCTCCGAGCATCTTCAATGCGGCTCTCGTAATGGTCTTGTCAGTATCAAATTATGCGGAAAAACCGTGGAATACCAGTCTCCAACGAAGTTTTCGAAGCCCTTTCCTCCATCATCTCTACAATGAAACCAACAACTTGTCAGATCCGTGCATGGATCAATACCAACGCTGTGGGTATGCGCACAGATGCAATGGGTATTTGCAACCTGAAGGCGAGCTCGCATCTTGCTGCCACGGTACGAGGTGTGTATGTGTGGTGTGTTGCCGTGTGTTTGTGTGTCACGGTGTGTGTGTGTGTGTGTGTGTGTGTGTGTGTGTGT
>CAIYZW010000118.1 GCA_903930725.1 uncultured Bacteroidota bacterium | reverse complement strand
GTTGTAACATTAGAATATGACTTGCTTGCAGGAGTAAAACTATAATATCCGCAATAGTACGGTGTTATTGTTCCCGACCATAATCTATCTACCAAAATTGCCCATTCTCCAAGATTATTGGTAACTACACTTACGCCATTTGAACAGGTTACGGTAACCCCGGAAAAAGGAACCAGTGGTGAGCCCTGATGGTAAACAAAACCTGAAATAGTATATTGTACCAATATTTCGGGGGATAACATTTCATCTCCTGAATCAACCGTTACTGTTGAAGATTTTGATAATTCAACTTTAATATCTCCGACTTTTGTGGAGTTTTGATTGTTGTCGGCAAAAACAGAAATCCAAAAAAAACAAAACACAATTCCAAGTGCGGTTTTCATAATTAACATGTTTAAATTTAATACGTTATAAAAAGTCTTTTTGCTTTTGGAAATAAGAGAGCGAACCTCGCAAAAATAATAGCATCTCTTAGCAAAAACAAATCAATTTATCTTATGTGTGCTAACAGGTTATTAATCACCAATATCCAGCACAACAAAAAACCCCGGCTTTAAAATATTCCAGGGGTATTTTGCTTC
The DNA here is from genome assembly GCA_903930725.1 of uncultured Bacteroidota bacterium. Classification (GTDB taxonomy): domain Bacteria; phylum Bacteroidota; class Bacteroidia; order Bacteroidales; family 4484-276; genus CAJATL01. The sequence continues at coordinate 1,593 of CAIYZW010000118.1, read as the reverse complement.
ATTGGTGAACATTACATCCACCAAAAATTATTGAATCACCAATTTTTCAATCCGTACAATATTATTGCTTTCGATTTTTACGATATAAATTCCTTTTGGCGCAGTCGAAAGATTGATCTGTGTTTTCGCCGAAAAGCAGGTTTCGCAGGTCTTTTGGCCAGTCAAATCAAAAATAGTAATATAAAATTTTTGGTTACTGTCGCCGGCAACAAATTCGACTAAACCGTTGCTGGGATTAGGATAAAATGAAATACTGCTGTTTCCTGTTTCGTGAATGAAGGTTGGATTAAAAACAATTTTGCTTGCAACCGATAATCCATCTGTAGCAAAATGTCCGTCCGACGAAGGAAATGAAGCATCAAAGTCAAGGGCGATTTCAAATTCCTGTTTGAGTTGTGCCCTGAAGAGTTTGAAGTTCAAATTTTCGTTCTCGAGGCACCCATCTTTTTCCGGAGTGGTAGGGTCATCTCCAAAAACCTGGAGTAAAACATTCTCTGAAATATCGTTAACCTGAACAAGCCCGGCACAAAAACCATCCTGGGTAAAAGCTCCAATAACATCACCAACCAATAACTTGTCCATAATTCCTGTCGGCAGGGCAATTGAGTGATTTGACGGCGTCATTACAGGGTCGTTCCATGGTGTATTATTAATAAAAACAGTGTTAGCGGTTTCTTCATCTTTAAAGGAAGTGCAGGCAGGGAAAGTGACCGAAAAGTTAGCAGTAACTTTCATCAGGTAAGCTTTACCTGGCTGAAGAACGAGCAAGGTTTTAATATTCACCGCGGGCCAGTAAATATTAGATCCGGAAACCTCTTTAACCAGGGTGATTTTATTCAGATTTGCAGCAAAAAGTGATTCTAACAGAACGTTACAGTCACTCAGAACAGGTATCAGATTCCAACCTGTTACTAAACTAAGTGTTTTAGGTGAATAATCACAGCCGATAATCGGCAGAGTAACTGCCTCGGTAACTTTGATTTTATATCCCGACAGAGGGTTCCAGTTTCCAATCGTGTTTGTGTTCTGGCTTGGCCAATAGGTCTTGGTAAGATTCTGGAGAATGACCAATTTGCTTAAAATTGGTGCCATAACTGTTGTACATGCAACTGTTCCTGTGCGTGGTAAAATATAACTCGAAATGCCACTCCATCCAAGTGGAATGCTAATGTTATGGCTTTTGTATGCGGGAAGTGAGGTAACGATAAGCCCTCCAAGAGGAGCCCATTTAGGTGGTTGGCCATACAGAAGAGGCGGATAAGCCGGGTATTCATGGGATGTTAGCGAATTTGAATAAATTCTGAAATTCAATATTTCATTATAAGCGAATCCATCTTTTACCGGTGTGTCCGGATCATCACCAACGGCAATTATTGAGGTGTTGTAAATGCCGGTCCATTCACCGACACCCCCACAGTGTTGCAGGCCGTCGCTACCAACATAAAAAACACCAATTAAATCACCACTCTGAATTGGTGTACCACAAATGTTTGGGTTGGCGGAAACAAAGACTGAAATATTATCAGGAATAACTCCGGTATTGGCATTATAGGCCCATTCTGCCGGGAGAACCAATGAGCTGACAGGAATACC
>CAIYZW010000117.1 GCA_903930725.1 uncultured Bacteroidota bacterium | reverse complement strand
TTAGTTGTTGATATTCAGATTCGTCAAGAGGCAAAAACTGTTTTTCATCAATATAACCTTCGTAATTATCGAGGGTTCCCCGGATGACTTTCCATGACTTAAACGTATCAACAATCCCAAAGGTTTCGCCAAATATTAGCTGGTTTACCATCTCCGACCTGTCGGATGCTTCAGCCCTGACCGGGATGGCTGAAAGGTGACAATATCCGTAAATTTCCATAAATTATTTTTCTGCAATTTTAACAAATCTATGCCAATGTTGGTTAATTAGATTGAGCTAAACGAAATATTTATACTTTAGCAACATCAAAAAAGCAGCACAATGAACAAATTCTGGGCATATCTCAGAAATCATTATTCACAAATTTACAAAGGCTTCCTGCTTTTGGTTAGTCTTGTGGTGATTGTTTCGTTTTTCCCAAAAGAGGCAACTTACAAGTACGAATTTGCCAAAGGCCGGCCCTGGATGCACGACGACCTGATTGCACCATTCGACTTCGCCATTCTTAAACCATCCGAAGAAGTAGCTGCCGAAAAGGCTGCAATGCTGGCGAATAAAGTACTGTATTTCGATTTCAATATTGACCTTGCCGAACAAAAAAGGAATGAATTTATCGAAGATTTCGACCTGCTTTGGATTGCAAAATATGGTAATGACCCAAATCTTGGCAATTTCAAACAACACACGCTGTCAAGAGGCTTGAAAATTTTAAGCACAATTCTTACCCGTGGAGTTTTACAACCTGTTCCCGAAACCGAGAATAAACCTCCCGACTACGAAATCACGCTTATCACAAAAAACACAGCCGAAAAAGTTAAGCTCTCCGAGCTTTACACCATACATTCGGCTTATGAAGATATTAACAGTTTACTAATTAAGTTAGATAATGTTGATAAGGATATTTTAAAGCAACTGCTCGAGGATTCGATACTCCAAAATGTGTTTTTTAACGAGAATGTCACCAAAATTGAGCAGCAAAAACAACTCGACCAGATTTCGTTAACTTACGGAATGGTTCAAAACGGCGAACGGATTATCTCCAAAGGCGAAGTAATCACAAAGAGCAAATTTCAGATTCTCGAATCAATGCGGGCGGATTATGAGGATAAATCAGGCACCCAGACAAATTATCTTTTAATCCTTGCCGGGCAGGTGCTGCTGGTGTCCATTTCGCTTACGGTGCTTATTTTCTTTCTTCATTTTTTTAGAAAAGATATTTTAGCCGACAACAAAAAAGTTTTGCTTATCCTGCTCATCATCACAATGATGGTTTTTGTAACAAGCCTGGCCCTCAAATTTGGTTTTCAATACATTTATCTGGTACCGCTCTGCCTCTCACCAATGATTATCCGTGTATTTTTTGATACCCGGCTGGCGCTTTACGTTTACATCATCACCATTATAAATATTGGATTTTTGGTGCCGAACAGCTTCCAGTTTGTTTTTATGCAACTCATTTCGGGGATCATCACCATTTTTACCATTGTCAATCTTCAAAAGCGTTCGCAGTTTATTTTCTCAGCATTTATCATCTTTCTGTCGTATTCGGCCATCTATACCGGGCTTACATTGATTCAGGAAGGTAATATTACCGGAATAAAACCGCTCAACTATGCCATGTTTGGCGGGTCGGCACTGTTGCTGCTTTTTGCTTATCCTGTGATTTTTATTTTGGAAAAGATTTTTGGGCTTGTAACCGATGTTACCATGATGGAACTTTCGGACACCAACAGCCCGCTTTTGCGTGAACTTTCGATGAAAGCACCGGGCACATTCCAACATTCGCTGCAGGTAGCCAACCTTTCGGAAGAGTGTATTTTTGCCATTGGCGGCGATGCCCTGCTTACCCGCACCGGCGCGCTTTATCACGACATTGGAAAAATGGATCAACCTATGTTTTTTATCGAAAACCAGGTTACCGGCGTCAATCCACACGATGAAGTTACTTTTGAAGAAAGTGCCAGCATCATTATCGGGCATGTTATTAAAGGTGTCGAAAAGGCCAGGAAGAACAAACTGCCCGAACAGATTATTGATTTTATCAGAACCCACCACGGCACCCGCAAAGTAGAGTACTTTTTTGTGATGGAGAAAAAGGAAAACCCCGATGAAATTGTTGACGAAAAACGGTTTACCTACCCCGGCCCAATTCCATTTTCGAAAGAAACATCTGTTGTAATGATGGCCGATTCGGTAGAAGCTGCTTCACGTAGCCTCAAAATAATTGACGAACAAACCATCAACGATCTTGTCGAAAATATCATCAGCAAACAAGTCGAAACCGGTCAGTTTATCAATTCGAATATTACCTTGCGGGATATTTCACAAACAAAAAAAATCCTGAAAAAGAAGCTGATGAATATTTATCACATCAGGATTGAGTACCCGGAATAGGGAGTCGGCGGTGGAAAGTGGGCAGTGGCCAGTCGTGAGGCCTAAGGCGTAAGGCGTAAGTCACTTGTTTCCAGAAGGAAGTTGCCAGTTAGGTAATCGTCAATTTCCACCATTCCATCATTCCAATTTTCCATTCTTCCATCTAAATCGCTTCTCTGATTTTTACCAGTTTTTCCATCAGAGCTTCAAGCAAATCAAGCCGGAGCATGTTGGCGCCATCTGAGAGGGCTTTTCCGGGGTTTGGGTGGGTTTCGATAAAAATGCCATCAACACCAACAGCAATGCCGGCTTTGGCAATGGTTTCGATAAGATCGGGACGGCCACCGGTAACACCAGCCGGTTGGTTTGGCTGTTGCAACGAGTGGGTGATATCGAGAATCACCGGAACATTGTTTTTTTGCATTTCGGGAATTCCACGATAATCAACCACCAAATCCTGATAGCCAAAGGTGGTGCCACGTTCGGTGAGCATTACCTGGCTGTTACCAGACTCCCGGATTTTTTCGACAGCAAATTTCATGGCTTCCGCCGAAAGAAACTGTCCCTTTTTTACATTGATGGTTCTTCCGGTTTTGGCTGCCGAAATCAGCAACTCGGTCTGGCGACAAAGGAAAGCCGGGATTTGGAGCACTTCAACATACTCGGCGGCAAGGACTGCCTCCTCGTTGGTGTGAATATCCGTGACAACGGGAATTTTGAATTCTTCGCCAACCTTCCTCAGGATTTTAAGCGCTTTTTCGTCGCCGATACCAGTAAATGAATCGAGTTTTGAGCGATTTGCTTTTCGGTAAGAAGCCTTGAAAATAAAGGGAATCCTCAGTTTCTCGGTAATCTTTAAAATGTGTTCGGCAATCTCGAAAGGCATTTTTTCATTTTCGACTACACATGGGCCGGCAAGCAAAAAAAAGTTTCCCGATTCGAGGTTTTGTAACTTTGGAATATTTTGTAAAATCGAATTTTTCATTTTCTAAATTTTAAATTTTTGGATTCAAAGTTCATTAAAAATATAAAACCAGACCAATCAAACATTAAGAGCTTTTTTGCGGCAAAGCACCGACATGGCTAAAATTCAATAATCGAACCGATTTTGCCGCTACTATGATTAACTGCCGGTTTTTTTACTTCATTTTTTTACAAATAAATCCTTCCGGAAAGGATGGGCTTCGGTGCTGAAAACATTATTGTTCAGGAATTTCTTGCCTTCGGGCGTAAATGTGAGATAAAAATATTTAAGCGTCTCGGCAAAGAAAAAAGTAGGCATATAATCCTTGCGCTCTTTGGTAATCACATTTTCGATGGAAGTAAACGCCACATCGTTTTTGCAATATTTAATGAGGTCGTTCCAGAATTTTTCGTTCATCTGCCGGTACTTTTCATTTCCGGTTAAGCAAAAAAGGTAATAGGCCGATTCGATGATTTCCGGGTTCAGGTCATAATTTGGGCCGGTTATCGAGTCGCGGCCATAATCGTAAACCGATGGTTCGAGGCCATTTTTATTCCAGAGCCAGTACCACGATTCCTGAAATTTCTCCGCCTTTGGGATATCGCCGGAAATAGCCAGGATGGCCGGAAAATAAGCATCGTACAAGGTTACAATGCGTTTTGTGATTTCGCCGCTATTCATGTCAGCCTGGGCATACCACATCCGCGAATCGTGCTCATCAATCAGGTATTTATTTATGGCGGTGATGCTGTTATCCCAGATTTCCTTCACCTCAGGGTCGCCAAGTAGCAGCCAGCTCTTGTACAAATATTCGTAATAACTGTCGATGCAGCAGCCAATGTGGCTGTTTTTATCGAGCCATTCGCCCGTTTCGATGTTGATGTCCTGACCTATCAAGCCAATTGCCGAACGGTGATTATAAATTGTTCTGGATGCGCGTTTTGCTTTTTCATAATAAACCGGGTTCCCGGTAAAATGGCTCAAAATTCCCATTTCGAAAAGATAAGAACCGCCCTCGGCAACATTTACACGCTCGCCCTTAACTGCACCGGTTTTCAGGTTAACCGAATAATATGGGATTCCGGTTGGCGATTCGAAAGCAGGCAACATACGGCGTCCAAAATCTTCGGCTTTGGCCAATACATCTTTATCCATCGTAAACTGGTACATCGAAAGCAGTCCCCCCAAAATGCGGATATTTACCTCAAAAGTTTTTACAAAAATATCGGCATCAAAATTTACGCTATCAACGATGTATCTCAAAACTTCGTCAGCTTCGGCATCGAGACCCATCACCCGCATTGTGCTATAAGCATCAATGGGCGAGATGTGCAGCGATTTTTCGTACCAATCGGTCCATGACTTTGATACCGGATTAAGTCCATCGTGCTTCCAGGCATACTTTTTATAGGCCTGCCACGAAATCCTGAATTCGTCTTTGATTTGATTTGCCGTTGCAAGGTTTTTATCTTCGGCGGGCTGTTTGCACGAATTGATGCCGGTCAGCAGCATCAAAAACACCATGATGAGTACATTTTTCTTCATCTTCTTCTTTTTTTGAGGTGGTAAAAATAGCAAAATCCTATCTTGCAAAAACTTCCTTCAGGACATCAAAAAGTGATAATATCTTAAGATGCTCAAAATGAAGAATCTTAACTGCTTTATTTCATCCAAAAAACGCCAATATTAAAATTTATCCGGCTCAATTTGAATCATATTGCCCGAAAATCAACAATTTGGAATGAATTAAGCAGTTATTAAGTCTAAGTTCCATATTTTTGCAAATCAAATCTTTAAAAAAAATGTTGTTGTAAATGTTTTTGATAAGATTTTTTTTATGTTTTAGGTTGAAGAATCATTCATTATTAAACAGGTTTACTGCACTTTAACCTTCAAGGTAATGATAAATG
>CAIYZW010000116.1 GCA_903930725.1 uncultured Bacteroidota bacterium | reverse complement strand
CGTTGTTCTTGGGTCTTTCCAACCCCAAAGCGAGTTTTCCGACCTGGCTTCAATCAGATCCAGTGCCTGGCAACGCAGGTTTTCATCAACAGGAATCTGCGAAACAAGTGTAAGCCCATTTATTTCAATCCCATGCGAAAGCAATACTTCCTGATGAAAATCAACCATATCCAGATCTTCAAAATGACCTTTTTCGTTTCCGGTTTCTTTGCCCACAAGGCGTTCGCCGATATTTACGCCACAAGATTGCAAAATGGAGGCGGTTAATGACGTCCCAGAACGATGCATTCCAGCAACAATTATGGCGACCGATTTGTGTGGAAACGAAGAAGTGTCGGCTTTTATCATCATAATCTTATTTGGCCTGGTGGCGATTATTCCAAATGAATTTATCCCCTAAAAGTCCGGCTAGTTTTTTACCGTCCCCGATGAAATTGACGGCAACCCTTTCCCTTATTTCTGGTTCTAATTTGGGGTAGGTGTTGGTATTTTGCGGAGTAAGATTTACAGGCATAATTTGCCGGATTCTCAAAAACCGATACAGTCCGGCCAGTTCGGTTTCGGGATTTTCGAAGAAATTTTCGCTTTTAATAAAATGCATCTGACTGATCGGATAAAACCGTAGCCACTCCGAAATTTGCTTAAAATACACTCCCCTGCTCAAATAGCTAAAACTCCTGTATGGCTGACTTTGCGCTATCTCGTTGTTGATTAATTTTTGCTCCTCTTCAGATATTCTTTCAGGCTCTTTTGCGATGGCTTCTTCAAACGAATCAAGAGATTCGGTTTTGAAATTCTTTTCGTGCCAGAAATGCGAATAAGCCCTGTCAACAGGATTTCTCAACATCACTATTAGCTTCACTCCGGGCAGATGTTTGGCTACTCTCCCCGGCACCAGCGGATGAAGCAAATAATAAGGAGAGGCTTCACCTGTCAGCTTTCTTTTAAAAAATGGTTTTTGAGGGAATTGATTTTTGTACCAATTCCACCCCATCGAATAGTCGAGCGAGAAAAACTGGATCTCTTTCAGTGAGGGTAAAATCAGATCAGGATGCTGCCCTAAATAGTGGAAGAGTGATGATGTACCGCACTTTTGGGCGCCTATGATCAGGAAATCTGGTTTTGGCATATTTGCTTTGAATTAAATCAAGGTGATGGTGCCCCCGTTAGGAATTCCTTCGGGTGGTAAAACCGGAATGTTGGCATTATTTATTTTCAAATCTTTTTCTTCAGGATGAGATTTAAAGAAGTTGCAGAACAAGTCTAACCATTTCCTGGTTTTAACGCCTTCTGCCTTAAATTTTTGCTGTTGCTGATTTTGTTTTGATAATTCAACAAAATAACCTTCACCTACCCGTGGGAGTTGTTTTTGGTTGATTCTTCCGATTACCAGATCCATATCCGGGTGACGCCCGTGAAGTGCTTTAACTTTCCCACAAACCTTAAACGGATAAATGAACCGGCAATGATACTCCTCCGGAATAATAGCAAAACGCAGATCGCTGCGATAAAGCGCTGTGCGGAAGGCTGGTTGATTGGGTGCTTTTGGTGAAATCGTGCAGAGTTTCAAATGATACTCACCCCAATGATTTAAAAACTCCTGAATTTTTTGTGATCGATTAAAAAGTATCATCCCGGTATTCATTCCCGGAAAACATGCAGGAATATCCGATGTAAGAAAGTCGGGTAATGGTATTGATAGGCCCATGCCTGTAAGCCTGTATGGAGCATGAGGAACAGCCAGGTCAAACCGGTCAAGTAACATGAAAATATCATCAATGTTGTCGCAAAGGAGGATGTCGGTATCCAGAAATAATGTTTGCTCGTATGGTGATTGCGACATCCAGAGTGTTTTGGTGAGCAACGGATTAGAACCCGGTTGCGCAACACGGACTTCATCGAAAACAGGTGAATTGAAAAAATGGTCAGTAAAAACAGTGATAGGAATCCCGGGCATAAACTGTCTCACCTTTGAGGCGGCCAAAATAGCCTCCTGACGCCAGTTCTCACCAATCGCAATAAAGATTATTCCTTTTGACATTTACAAATTTGTTAAACTTGTTATTTATCTAAAAAATCCATCTTAATATGAACCTTTCCTTACCATGCTAAATGAAAAGACCGCTTTGGTAAATCTCTGTGCTGGCGGACAACGAAATAAATTGTAGAAATTCCCAAAATCAGCACCAAAAAACCGGCATGGTCGCGCACAGTTTGCCAGGGGCCAAGCATTTTGGTTCCGAGCGTATAAATCGTCTGGAAAACCGAAAGAAAAACGACAAATGGCATACAAATCCAGGCTGTAAGATTATCATGTTTGTTTGAGAGCAAAGGAAGAGCGGCGATGGCAGTGAGCCAGGGTAAATATAATTGTTGATGGCCAACTTTGTAGGTAAGAAAAATTGCCAGAGTTCCCGCCACAAACGAAGATAGCCATGAGAGACCATAATACCAAAACAGAAGTACCGTCATTATTGCAACACAAACCACCATAAGGGAGTTGTAGGCAACCAGCCATTCTACAATTTCTTTACCACCTGCAACCCAGGGATGAACCTGCAAAGAAGCTAAAACCGAAAGCAATTTCGCAGGTCGCGAAAAACCAAAAAGCCAGGAAGAAAGTATTGAATCACCAAACGCCAGCAAGGATAAACCGATGCCGGACACGAATATAAAAATTGCTGAAAATGCAGGCCGCAGGCGGATACTTCGATCGTCGAACATGAGAAATGGAAGGAATAATAACGGATAATATTTTATCATCGCAGCCAACCCGATCAGAATGCCTGTTAAAATAAACTTCCGGTCAAGCCTGGCTAAAATAGCAGCAAGCATAAAACCTGCAACAAGTATATCATTCTGGCCATACCAAAATCCTGCAAAAATTACCAAACCGTTGAAAGGGATACAAAGCAGGTAAATCAAAAGTGCCTTGTTCCCATCACCAAAATAATTCATCAGACGATACAAAAGGTAAGTGTCAACCACAGCAAAAGCCACGCACATCAATATCTTCGGACCTAATGGGCCAAAAACAGTTGCATAAGCTAAAATCAAATGAATGGGTCCGTATGCTTTTGAAATCCATTGTGCCGGTGATGAAAACACCAGCCTCCATTGTTCCAGGTAAAAAACATAATCATGCTGCATACCACCAGCAAAAACCATTGCCAACATGGCGATTATCCAACCAAAATGAAACATCCACACAAGCCTTTTAATCCGGGCATTTTTCATGTGCTTTTTACCAATTTTACGATGGAATTAAAAAGTTTGAATAGCTCATTTGTTCAGAATAAAAAAATGGTGTCCAGAGTTTTCAGGAACCCTGTAATGACGGATGAGTTTTAAATTTGCTTCTTCTATGTCGCTGAGAATTCTTTTTAAAGGATAGCCTGCATTGTTGATATTCCAATAATGCTGCCCAT
>CAIYZW010000115.1 GCA_903930725.1 uncultured Bacteroidota bacterium | reverse complement strand
ATTTTCGTTTGTAACTAATTCAAAAATAACAATTTATATCATTATACCACTACTTTTTGTAATTTTTTTTGCGCTGATTATCAGGCGCTTTTTATGTGGGAAACTTTAGATCGTTATTATCCAGTGTTAATCCGTCATTTGCCACATAATCCAAATATATTGCATAATGAGTTCCGGATACTCCACCATTGGATCTGGCATTATCAAAAATATTGTTCTTAATGACCCGTGTATTTGTGGCCGCAAAACTATAAAAGGCAAACGATGAGTAGCCACCGGCTGCAAGAGTGCCCCCGATATAGACCGTGTTAAAATACAAGGAATTAATATCGCTGGCATCACAATTTTCACAAATACCGAAAATATCAATTTTCGAGTCGCCGCCCAAGCTGACAATATTGTTGGACCAGGTAGAATTGCCTGCCTGCATTAAAATACCATAAATTGAAGCAATACCAATTGATGTACCGGTTACCGATAAACTATGGATAAAATTTTTCGAAATTGAATTTGTCCCGCTAGTGGGGCCTGAATAATACAATCCGATAACGCTTCCTTCGAAAGCAGAGTAACTGTTTGACAAGTTGTAAATGGTGTTGCCAGAAATGCTTTGTCCGGCAAGGGAACTTGTTTGACTGATCCCGATCACAGAGGAAATAGCAGACATTCCGCTATTGTTGCTCGCAACCTTCAAGTCCCTGATCGTATTATCGGTGACAGAATTTGTTCCGTCAGTAGTTTCTATCCCATAAATCCCGCCAAAAGTATTTGGACTGGTCGAACCATTTGTCATATTGGCAATGGTATTACCCGAAATAGTTACCGTATTGGAACCTTCACTCTGAATTCCATAAACCAATTGTCCGTCGTTGGATGAGGCAGAACTGGCATTGATACTATTAATTGTTATTGTATTGCCGATCACATTATTACTGATGATGGCTGTGCCACTAGAGGCCGAATTATAAATCCCCCGAAAATCTGTAGCATTAGTAGCAGCGTTGGCAACCGTTATTCCATCAATTGTATTGTTTTTGATATTTGTTATTGAAGAGGTGAAGTAAATTCCATAAAAACTACCGCCAGATGCACCATTTGTAAGTGTTATCGAGCCTGTACCGGTTGCAGAGCCAATAATATTGCCTTCAGCCGGAGTTTCACCACCGATATTTACGGCTCCACTATTTGCATAAATGGCATAAAAGTCGGCATACGTAGCATTGGCCCACGAAATGTTCCGTATGGTATTTCCCTTAATATTGCTGGCTGTTACACTTCCGACTTTAAGATAAATTCCATAAAAATAATCACTCTTGGCGCCAGTCTTTGTCATGGCCAGGCCTCCGCACTGAGGCGCCATGCCCCCGATATAATTACCGGTGATGGTATAATTATTCCCGGATTTAATGTAGATAGAATAATAATACGCATCATCCCTTGTCGGGATAAGTTCACTGGTTTCATAGAAACTGTTTCCCGCGATGGTCCAATCCGTGTTATTTACATCAAGAATAATTCCATAAGAAGAAGAATAACTAGGATAAAACAAACCTAAAAAGTTATTGTTCCTGATTATATTACTGCTGTTTTCCTTTAAGGCAGTTCCATAAGACCTTATTGCATAATAATGTAGATTTAGGTTATCAATATTGTTGTATTCAACAATATTATTGTCGTTTCCGCTTCCTGTGGCGTCCAACCCGAAACTTATCTGACTGGTGATTTTGCAATATTTTATGACATTGTTTGTAGCACCATTGACAAAACTGATAGACGGCCCTCCTGTATTTGTATTTTTATAGGTAATGTCTGGTTCACCGGTTTGATTTAACCTGCCATCGAAGGTCACATTATCGGCGCCGTTCAGCTCAATAAGAGCATCAAAGTAACCTCTTGAAAGCACCAGGCCAGAAACGGTTGGATAGATAAGTAGGGATGAATAATCTGAAAGGCCGGAATGTCCGCTTTCATACAATATAGCACCTTCATTTGCCGCATTGCCTCCGATAATCTGAAGCGTTATTGCACCTTTAATTGTCCCCGCATTGATGGCTGCGAAGGCAAGGCTTAAAGTTGCATAATCACCACCGGTTCCAACTGTTTTTATAACATCGGCCTGCCCATCCAGGTTAGGATAACCACCATTATAACTTGATTTAAGCGACCATACAGGTGTGGCAAAGTCCCATCCTGTGAAAGTGGCTTTGTTTTTCATTTCGGCAGTGGTTTTGCCGGTGGCATACTGTCCGGCAGTGCCACCTGTATTAAGTTGCCCTGATGTTTCTTTATCCCAAAAATTATTGATAAAGGTACCGGAGGTGTTATCGCCTAAAAAACCCTTGTTAGCCATGTTTGCAACACTACCTGTGGAATAACAGTTTTGAATGGTTGAAGTATGAGGAGGAGAAAAAGAATAATTCCCGCCTGCAAAACCGCCAAAAGTTCCTCCTGTACTTCCAAAAGTTAAATTCCCTGTGCTGTAACAGTCGGTGATCAATCCGTTCGATGTTCCATCATCCCTTGATGAACCTACAAAACCACCACAAATGTTAGTTCCGGTCACCGTTGCAGTTGAATAGCATCTACTTATTGTGCCACCTCGATTGTGACCAACAAGACCACCGATGTTAATGTTTGTACTTGCTACAGTGCCGGTACAGTAACTTTTCGATATGGTAGATAGAAAGTTATATCCTACCAGGCCACCGGTGTACATTTGCCCGGTAATATTAACGCCGGTAATGCCCAGATTAGAAATAGTTGCCGGACTTGTAGTCCTGCCAAATAAGCCAATATAATTAGCAGCAGGGCGGTTGATAAATAAACCACTGATTGCAAAACCCTGCCCATTGTAAGATCCGGAGAATTGGGTAGTGATATTTCCAATTGGAGTCCAACCTGCGCTTCCATCCCACCCCGAAGTTGCTGAAGCATTAATATTAGCGGTTTGTGCATAGCTATAAGCCCAGCGAGTTGAATTTTCAGCGATCCAGCGTAACTCATCAAGCGTTCCGATTTGATAAACAGTGCTTACCTGAGCCGGTGCAGTTGCGACCGGAGGTGAGATGTTTTCCCACTGCAAATGCGGATAACCATCGCTGACTACATTTGAGGACATCGCCCAAATGCCGGTTCCCGCTGTAAAATTCCAACCTGTAAAAGTTGACTGGGTTAGCATTTGGAGAGTTGTTTTGCCTGTACCAACAGCACTGGTGGTAATACCGGACGACTCTTTATCCCAAAAGCAATTACTGATCGTTGAAGTATAACCAAAACCTTTAGCTCCCATGAATCCACCCCTTCCATTCCCGGCTGGTACAACGCCAGTCGCATAACAATTGGTAAAATTATTACCAGGAGTTTGCCCCTCGTCATAACCAATAAAACCACCCAAATTGTCCCAGGAACTATTGGTTGAAGAAATTGAAACAGAAGAATAACAGTTGGTAACCTGTGAATTGTAATAATTCATGTACCCTATCATCCCACCAAGATTTGAACCCCCGTGTACGGATCCGGTCGTGTAACATTTGCTTACATGAAGATAGTAACTTACCATCCCTATCAAACCACCGACATTGCTACTTCCGGTTATTTGGGCATTTACAACACCCAGGTTGCTTATAAAAACTCCATCAGCATAATTGCTAGCATGTCCAAACAAACCAATCATATCAGTCGTAGGCCGGTTAATAAAAAGCTCGTTGATTGTATGACCACCACCATCATAATTGCCTGAGAATTCGGTAGTATAGTCACCAATTGGCATCCATCCGGCACCGCTAAACCAGGCTGATGTGGCCGAAGCATCAATGTTGGCGGTTTGGGTGTAATATTTGGTCCACCTGGTTACTTGGGTTGGAGAAGGCACAACAGCATCCGAAGCTGTTATCCAGTAAAGGTTTTCGAGGGTGGCAATCAGATAGGGGTCGCCTGAAGTTCCGGTTCCCGATGGAGCTGTTGCGGTTTGTGCCATCGCACCCCATCCCATAAATAGAAGCACAAATAGAATCTGTAGTTTTCTTTTCATAGCATTGTTATTAGAAATTTTAAAATTTGTTCACTTTATTAATAAAATAGATTGTGATTTTATTCAAAAAAAATACCTCACAAAAGTACTCCCCGTAAACAGAAAGCGGGCTATCAAAAGGATAACAAAAGGATAACAAAGAAAAAATAAAGGATAACAAAAGGATAACAATGCTTCGACGATTGGAAGAATGGAAGAATGGAAGGATGGAAGGATGGAAGGATGGAAGGATGGAAGGATGGAAGAATGGAAGAATGGAAGGATGGAAGGATGGAAGGATGGAAGGATGGAAGGATGGAAGGAT
>CAIYZW010000114.1 GCA_903930725.1 uncultured Bacteroidota bacterium | reverse complement strand
TGCCATCGAAGGTTTTGAAGGTTTACGCATTTTTTGCGGCGTTAAGGCGTGTTGTAAAAGCTGGTAAAATTTGACGATGGTATTTTCCTTGTTTTTAAGCTGCGAACGGTCGTCCTGCGAAACAATGATCAGTTCACCCTGGCTGTTGATCCGGTTTTTCAACTTTTCCATCACTAAAATTTTTTCTTCGTCGCTCAGCAAAACCGAATCGGGAATATTAAAACGCAACTCAATCCTTGAGTTGACTTTGTTTACGTTTTGCCCGCCAGGGCCACTGCTCCGCGATGCAGTAAACACAAATTCAAGCTCAAAAAGCCTTTCCGAAAACTGATTTTGATCTTTTAGTGTCATTTTTGGTTCATGAAATTTATGCTGCTATGAAACAAATTTTGGCTAAAATAAATTGCTTTAATACATAATTTAAATCTGATGATTTCATCGGTACTGCTATTATCCGGATATCGAAGTGCCAATAAGTTTTCCGATTCCAAAAGTAACCGCTGCGGCCAATAATCCAAAAATTACCTGCCTGATGCCAGATTTGAAGAAATTTTTTCCGGTAATCAAAGTTATGCTGGCTCCTATGATGAATAGCCCGATCGTACTGGCTATCAGACTAATAATTACAGCATGAACTCCTGAGATAAAAAAGAAAGGTGCCACAGGAATAATGGCGCCAATCACAAAAAGGATAAACGAAGCAATTGCCGCCTCCCATGCCGAACTCTTTATTTCGTCAGGATTTATCCCCAACTCTTCCTTGATTAAGATTTCATAAGCGTTACCGGTGTTTTTAAAGGCATTTTCAGCCATCGAAACCGCATCATTTTCTGGAATTCCTTTGGCTTTGTAAAGCAGGATTAACTCTTGTTTTTCTTCATCAGGACTATTCTCGATTTCATCCATTTCGATTTTCATTTGCCTTTCGTAAAGTTCCTGCGAACTTTTCACCGAAATCCATTCGCCCAACGACATCGAAATTGCACCTGCCAAAAGACCGGCAACACCGGCTATCAGGACTTCGCTCCCACCTGAAGTTGCCCCGGCAACACCCATCACCAGGCTCATGTTTGAAACCAGGCCATCATTTGCGCCCAAAACAGCAGCCCTTAAAGCGTTTCCTCCAACACTACGGTGCCGGCCTTCGATTTTTCCAATTTTATCTCCGCTAAGTTTGCCAATTGATTTCAGGATATTTACATGCCTGTCTTCGTTGCCATCAACCCTTTTTCCATCTGCTGCTTTCTTTTTGACGACGGATGCTGAGATACTTTTTTCGGTATCAACAAGAACACCAAGTATGAGGTTATAACCAAAATTTTTCCCAATCCAGCCCAGAATTTTTGCACGCTTTGATGGTTGAGGGAAAGCAATTTCGAGATTCATCTGATGCGCTTTTTCGATCAGCTTTTTGGCATGAGTGCGTTCAATTCTGCTCATTTCGGCATAAAACGAACTGATCTCCTCGTCTTTTTCAAGACCAGCAATGGTTTCGTACAAATATGCCGTGTCCACCTCAACTTGCAGACTGTCCTTAATCTTCTTTACTTTCATTGAAAAAACTTTGATAAGACGAAAAATGAGAATTATTAACTAAAAAAGTATGGGATGAGCCTTTAATTTTTAACATAGCGGACGCTATAGCCGCATTTACGTTCGCCTGATGTGTAAGAAACTTCCTTGTTGTAGCTTGTTATTTCGATGTAATAAGCCCAGGTGGCATAATTTGCACTTGGCGAACTACTCCAGAAAAATGTAGCATTATTTATTCCACCAAACTCGCCTGTTTCGGTTCGTTGACCAGCTAATGGGGCGTCAAAACCAATGCTTCCACCAGGTAATAATTCCTGATAAAGACCATCATTATGGACCTCATAAAGGCCTTGTATTAAAGTTTCCTGTTCGCCTGTGCTGGGTAAATGCCAGCCCAATGGAGCAGATTTCCGGGCAGTTTCCCAGTTATAAAGCCTTCCGTAAGTTCCACAATTTGATTGGTTGTTTTCGTAGCACCAACTTCCGTTTGGCGTTGCCAGATTAAAATTCTGTGCCATCCAGGTTTGCCCACCAATTTTGATGACATTATATTTTTGACCATCGCGAACGTCGGTAAAATAGCCGTGTTTTTTATCCGCCCAAACAATGGCCGATGCTTTGGCCAGTTCGAGGCTGTCGGCAGTATTTTGCCGGATTAAAGATTGTTTTATGCTTTCGGCATTTGCAGCGCTGTCGGCCTGTGCTTTCATCCTCAGGTTTGAGAGGCTATCGGCATAACGTGTGCTATCTTCCAGGAGTTTTTGCCACTTTTCTTCATCTGTTGGACCACCGGCAAATTTCATGATGGCAAAAATGATTATCGTGATCAAAATTAAGCCACTAAAAAGGTAGGCAAAAATTTTCGACTTATTGTTTTTTG
>CAIYZW010000113.1 GCA_903930725.1 uncultured Bacteroidota bacterium | reverse complement strand
TTTCGGCATCGAGGATAAGAATTCCTTCTTTGGCCGATTCAAAAAGGCGGCGATAGCGGGTTTCGGAAATGGAAAGCGCTGCTTCTGCCAGCTTGCGGAAGGAGATGTCGATATTTATCCCACTTAAACGCACAATTTTGCCTTTGGCATCCATCTCGGCTCTGGTTATTCCACGAAGCCAGCGTGTTTGTCCATCACGGATTATCCGGTAGTCGTGGTCGTAAGGAATTCCTTTTTGGAGGCAGTCGGCAACGAAAGCTTCCATCGCTTCGCGGTCGAGTGGATGCAAAATTTTGCTCCAGGCCATGGCATCCTTCATCTGACCAGGTTTGAAGCCAAAGATTTTTTCCATTTGAGGTGATAAATAATTTATGCTATTGACAACATCGTAACTGAAACTGCCAATGTTGCCAATTTCCTGCGCTTCATTAAGCCGTTCGGTAATAAGGCGCATATCCGCCTCTGCCTTTTTAGGTCCGGTTATATTCTCGTGCATCAAAACGAATCGTTCCGGTTTGCCATCGCTATCTTTTAACGAAAAAATTACTGCACGAATCCAGACAGGAACATCAGGAGCCCCGGCAACTCCATCATGTGCGTTGTAATAGATATCGGGCAGATGCACCACTTCACCGCTTCTGGCAAGCAAAATGTATTTCTCAAGCCCTTTGTTTTGGAGGTCGTCAAAAATCGAAAAGCCCGGAGGCGGAACAGAGCCAAAAATTTCGGAAAACGCAGGATTTACGCTAAGCGTGAAGCCTTCCTTATCAACAATTTGAATTGATGTCGGATTTTTATCAATGATGTCTTTCAATAAATGTTCGGCCTGTTTGCGTTCGGTAATATCACGGTTGCTTATCCTGCGTCCAAGATGATTTCCTTTTTCATCGAAAACCGGCGTACACACATGGCCAATTTGTGCCAGCGAGCCATCCTTTTTTATAATTCTAAAATCGATTTCGTCGGTTTCGTTGAGGTGTTCGATGGAATGTGCTTTTCTGTAATGCTCGTCAAATACTTTTACATCGTCGGGATGTATAATTGTTTTAAGAAGTTTGCCATCCGCCAGAAACTCTTCGGGTGTATAGCCGCTAATCCTTTCGCATGAAGGCGAAATGTAAATGGGCCGGCCATCACTGCCTTCCCAGTACTCCCAATCGTAAGCAAAATCGGCAACAGTTTTAAATTTTGTTTCGCCCTGTTTGAGTTCAGCTGTTAGTTTTTCGGCAATTTGCAATGCCTGGGTTTTGGTATTTATCAATGATAAGAAAAGACAAAACAAAAGAAAACTGATTATGATACCTCCACAAAAAACCAAAATTACTGTGTAATCGAAATAGGTAAATTGTTCGACAGTTTGCGAAAAACACAAAGTCCACTTTTTGCCGTTAAAATCAATGGGCAGACTAAGCACCCTTGAGGGCAAATCGTCGTAAAGGTGTAGTTCTTTTATCTGGCTATCGAATATTAACGAAGCGGCGGAAACACTGTCATCATAAACCTGTATATGAATTCTTTCTCTCTGTAATAAATCCCAACGGCCTAATATTCCCTGCATTAAATCGTCCATGTGGTATGGGGCGTAAACCCAGCCCCGGATAGCTGCACGGCGTTGTTCAACGGTTTTTACCTCCATTCCATTCCTGTAAACTGGAACAAACATTAATTTGCCTGATTGAACATCCTCATCGGTTTCCTGAACCAGACGTACTTTTCCCGAAAGCATGGCAATGTCGTTGTCGCATGATTGTTCCATAGCTCTGCGCCTTATCGATTCCGAAAACATATCGTAACCAAAAGCCCGCAGGTTTCGGCCTTCAAATGGTTCGAGATAAATTATCGAAGTGTAAATTTCCCTTTCGCCTGCCGGCCAAATGCTATAATTGGGAAATCCTTCGTTGCGGACACTCTGAATGTGTTGCTTAAATTTATTTTTAGGGATAACCAACGAAAAACCTACGCCTTGTATGCCGGGTAAGTTCAATTCAATTTTTGAGTGTTTAATAAATTCACTCCACTCTTTGCGGGTAACTGTATCGGAAGTTGCAAAAAAAGCCGCGCCGATTCGCAAAAGCTGGGCGTGTGCATGGAGTCGGGTAAATATTTTAGCCTGAATGTCGTGGCAAACCAAAGTAAACTCGGCTTTGGCCCGGGTTTCGATATTGTATCGGGTATAATAGGTTGCGGCAAGTGTTAAAACAAGGCCGGCAATTAGTATAGTATAAGCCAACCAGGCATTTCCGAATGATTTAAAAGTGTTTTTTACCTTCATTTGGTTAATTGTTTATTTTGATTATCCATTATTTTGTCAAGCTCCGTTTCGATGCGATGTACCAGATAAAACGGCAGGTTGAGCAAGGTGAATTCGGTTCCGGTAATTGCTTTTACTTTTTCGATAGAATATGTTCCTTGCCAAACCCGAACAGCTATATTTTGAGGCGATTGCTCCATAAAATGATGCAGCGATCGTAGCTTGCCAATGCTACCCGATTTTACTTCGATGGGGATTATTTTTCCGTTGAAGGGAATCAAATAGTCAATTTCCGCGCTGGAATCGGTTTTTTCGCGTACCCAAAAATTGAGATCATGGCCAATTAAAAAATTGGACGATAGCAGTTCCTGACCAACAATATGTTCGGCAATTATACCCCGATGTGAATCGCTGATATTTTCGTTAAACATCATTTGACCAATGATTTTGAGTGAATAATTTACCAAACCGGTATCGAGAATATGCAGGCGTGGTTTCCTTACCAGACTTGGTTTTAGAGGAAATTCGGCTGATGTGCAGGGATAAACAAGCTTTATCAGCATGGTTTTTTCGAGCGCTAAAAATGCCTCTTTCATTTCTCTCGACCTATAGGAGGAGTTACCAAATTTCTCGAAAGTGACTTTGGTTCCTGCCTCTCTAAAAACATTCGAAATAATATGTCTGATGTACTGAACTTGCGCAGATGAACCGGCGTATTTTTCCACATCATCTGCATAGGATTGAATAAGGTTGTCGTAAACCGGTTCGAGGGCGGTCATATCGGCATTTTGCGAAAATTGATTTAGCACTTCGGGCATTCCGCCAATGGTAGCATATTTTTTAAACAAAGCATTCAACTGGGTATGCAAAAACCCAGGTACTTCGGGCTTCTCAAGCATTTCGGCCAACTGAAGGTTATTTGTTGCAAAAAGAAATTCCCGGAATGAGCAAGGACGTAAAGCCATGTATTCCACCCTTCCAACAGGAAATGAAATTGATTTGTCCAGAATACGCTCTAATAACGACCCTGCAGCAATCACGAAAAGGTCGTTTGCTTCCTCATAAAAATACCGCAGCAATGCAACTGCCCTTGGTGAGTTTTGAATTTCATCAATAAAAATGAGTGTTTTGCCAGCGTAACGTTTCTTCTGGAAATAAATAAAAAGGGTGATAAGGAAATCAGGAAAAGGAAAATTCTTTTCAAAAATTCCGCGTTGCTCTTCTTTCTCAAGATTCAGGTAGATGTATTGGTCGAAATCTTTAGAAAATAAATTAACAGCAGCTGAGACCATCGCATTCAATCGGATACCGTTGATTGCCAGGAATTTCTAAAGATCTTTCCGAATCAACAAATTTGTTACAACAAATTTGGTACAGAATACTTGAAGAAAAAAGAAAGACATCATCGGTTTATCAGCCGAGTTGGAAAAGCC
>CAIYZW010000112.1 GCA_903930725.1 uncultured Bacteroidota bacterium | reverse complement strand
TAACAGGAACAGCCTGAAGCGGCACTTCAACGCCCAGGTCGCCGCGTGCTACCATAATTCCATCGGCAATCTGTATAATGTTTTCGAGGTTTTGTACGGCTTCTGGTTTTTCGATTTTCGCAATAATTCCGGGAAAATTCGTAGGCTCAAATCCTTCAATCAAATCTTTTAATTCTGCAATATCACCAGCCGTTCGCACAAACGAAAGCCCGATCCATTCGATATTCATTTTCAAAATAAACTTCAGGTCTTCTTTGTCTTTTTCTGATAATGAAGGTAGCGAAATTAAGGTATCGGGCAGGTTTACACCTTTTCGTGGCATCAGTTTTCCGCCAATCACCACGCGGGCTTTTACTTCGGTTCGTTTGTCGGTTTCCACAATCTGTAAGGTCATTTTCCCGTCATCAAGTAAAATGCTTTCTCCAACTTTTACATCTTTTGGAAAGTCGGGATAATTGATAAAAACTTTATCCGAAATTTCGGTTTCGCGAATCGTGGTAAAGTTTACCAAATCGTCTTTTTTGAGATCGAGAAAACCGCCGGGAAGCTCGCCAATCCTGATTTTTGGCCCTTGCAGGTCGGCTAAAATGGCGATGTGTGTTTCGAGTTTGTGGTTCAACTCGCGGATATCGGCAATAATCCGCTCAAATTCGTCATGTTTCCCGTGCGAAAAATTCAGCCTGAAAACATCTACTCCGGCAAAAATGAGCTTTTTAAGTATGTTTTTAGAAGAAGATGCTGGCCCTAAAGTGGCAATTATTTTAGTTTTCATAGTTAGTAGAGTTTTTTTATCGTTCCTTTTTCTTTTACTTTCAGGCTTACTCTTTCCTCGTTTTTTCGTCGCTTCATCTCGATAAAATGAAACTCAAGGTCGGTAAGTATGGTGTTTAAAAATTCTGTTTTCTTTTTTAATGCCTGACTTTGCGCAGCCCCGGGATTAAGTTTTATTTTGTTGATGTTCAAAATTTCGGGAATGGCCGAAATGCCGTTTAACAAATCTTTGTCTTCAATCTTGGAAAAGTAACCCTGTAACATCAAAAAATAATTTTGCATCAAAGGGTTCGTGTCATTAATTTCATGAATGAGAAACATTGTCCGGCCCTTGTCTTTTTCGCAATAATAAAACGAAAACACATCCGGTTTTTCTGAATTGGGATGTGTAACTTCCAAATCCTCAGCACGCTCAAGATTTGAGCCGAGGTTTTTGTTCAGAAAAAAGGCAAGTTTGTAATCAGGCAAAGAAGCAGCCAGATCGAAAATAGTAAAATCGTGGTGCTGCTCGTGTGCCGGTGTAAATTTTTGCTTTTTCATACAGCGTAAAAATACAAAGGAAATGAAAACCAGATGAAAATTTTTGCAACAATTATTGAGTCCTGTCTGAAAAGCCGAAACCTAACAGTTTTTTTATCTTTTAAACCACACAGTCAAATTTTAGGATTTCTGTCCAAAATAAACAGCACCGCCAATATTATCGTAGCAAGCGCCCGTAACAGAACTCAGGCAATTTGGGGTTCCATTTAATCTCAAAACACCAAGGAAAGCAAAAATCAAAGCTTCTTTAAAGTTGATAATCTGTGGGTTAGGGATTACAATTTTATTTGATGAATGCACAGAAATTCTTTCGACAAGAAAATGATTTAACGCTCCTCCACCCGTGATGAGCATTTTGCCCGCAGGTTTGTCTTTTGTTATTGCCGCTATTTGAAAAGCAAAATGCTCGACCACCGTCCTCATTTTATCGGGCATACCTAAAGAAAAATTGCTAAGAACAGGCATAAAGCAGGTTTCAAGCCATTCACGGCCAAGCGATTTTGGCGGTTTTTGCGAATAAAAATCAATTTTATTGAGGGCGTTCAGCAAATTTTGATCAACATTTCCCTCCGAAGCTACCAGCCCATCTTTATCAAAATCCAGATTAATTTGATTAGCAAGGAAATTCAACACTGTGTTGAGCGGGCATACATCAAACGCAATCCGCTGGCCAGCTTCATCGAACGAAATATTTGCAAATCCACCCAGATTGAGACAAAACCGAAAATCGGTAAACAACAATCTATCGCCAACCGGAACCAAAGGCGCACCTTGTCCGCCAAGGGCAATATCGAGGCTTCGGAAATCACAAACGGTGGTCAGGCCGGTTTGAGCTGCAATTTCGGCTCCGCTGCCAATTTGAAGCGTCAATCCTTCGTTGGGGCGATGAAAAATCGTGTGACCATGTGAGGCGATAAAGTCGGGATTGAGACAGTGTTTTTGGATAAAATCACGGGTAAGTTCACCAAAATACTTCCCAAGCAGGTTGTTTGTAAAAGCCAAATCCAGTCCTGATTGTTGAGGTGCCATCGCCAATTTTGCCCTCCATTCGGAAGTATAAGGCAGCGTTTCGGCTTGCTTTATCGCGAAACTCCAGCTTTCGCCGGATTTTCCGAACTCACAATAGGCAAGGTCAACGCCATCCAGGGAAGTCCCTGACATAATTCCGATGGCTTTGTAAACTTTCATGAAAAAGGTTATAACCTTGGCAATAATTTTTCGAGCATAATCCCACGGGAACCTTTAATCAAAATGGTTTTACCGTTAAGTGGGTTGCCTTTTAAAAAATGTAAAGCCCGGCTTATTGTTAAAAAAGCATGGAATCCGGGATTCTGATTAGCCCTGGCAAAAAACTTACCCACAAGTAAAACTTCATTAAAACCTAACGAATTAATGATTTCCAGAATTCGCAGATGTTCAAGAAGACTGGCACTTCCAAGTTCGAGCATATCGCCTGCAATAATCACTTTATTTTTTACGGGATAATCAGCAAAACTGCGGATTGCGGCTTCCATGCTTGTGGGGTTGGCATTGTAGGCATCGAGGATAAGCTTGTTTTTTTCGGTTTCGATAACCTGCGACCGGTTGTTTGCGGGAGAATAGCCTTCGATGGCAGATTTTATCCATGCAGGTTTAACTCCAAAGTAATCGCCGATACAGGCTGCGGCTAAGATATTTTCGAAATTATACGTTCCGACAAGTTTTGAATTGATGGTTTGGCTAACCTTGCCAAAACTGGTTTTTACTGAGATGTATGGAAAGCTGCCTGAAAGCACCCCGGCTTTATCAGCAAAATCCTTTGCTCCAAAGGTGGTTCTTTCGATGTTTGCCGTAAGGTTCATCAATAAATCATCGGAGCTGTTTACAAAAACATGCCCATTGTTTTTTCGGATGTATTCGTACAATTCGTTTTTAGCGGTAATCACGCCTTCATGCGAGCCAAAACCTTCGAGATGGGCTTTGCCAATGTTGGTAATTATTCCAAAATTGGGCTGCGCAATTGTGCATAAAGCAGCAATTTCGCCCTGATGGTTTGCCCCCATCTCGATTACAGCAATTTCATCATCAGCTTTTATTTGCAGAATTGATATGGGCACACCGATGTGATTATTGAGATTTCCTTTGGTGGAGCAAGTCTTGAATTTCCGTGAAAGTATGGCGCTGATAAGTTCTTTGGTTGTTGTTTTTCCATTGGTGCCGGTAATGCCGAGAATCGGGATTTTAAGTTGCGACCGATGATGTAAAGCAAGCTCCTGAAGGGTTTGAAGCACATTATTAACAACAAAACAACGGCTGCCCGAAAAGTATTTTTGTTCATCAATCACAGCCAGAGCAGCGCCGTTATCGAGTGCTTCTCCGGCAAAAGCATTGCCATTAAATTTTTCGCCTTTAAGGGCAAAAAAGATGCATCCCGGAACGATTTCACGGGAATCGGTAACTATTTTTTTGTGCTTCAGAAATGCAGCATAAAGATCGTACAGGTATGTT
Organism: uncultured Bacteroidota bacterium; assembly: GCA_903930725.1. GTDB lineage: Bacteria > Bacteroidota > Bacteroidia > Bacteroidales > 4484-276 > CAJATL01. The sequence goes on along the minus strand of CAIYZW010000112.1, from coordinate 3,413 downwards.
TTCATTTGATAAACGGTATGTTTTAGCGTACAATTAAAAGTGTGAAATTAAGAAAAACCCCGAAACAAATCATTGTAACGGGGTTTTTAATCTTTATCCATTAAAAAACAATTTATTTTGGCATTGCTCCACCAACCCTGTCCATGGCGCAGCGAAATCCGATATAGTTTGTAGCTTCATTTTCGTCGAAAAATCTCCTTGTGCCCGGACTTAAAAAGTATGTTCCATCGCGCCATGAGCCACCCTTATAAACCCGTGATTGGTCGTTGATAAGTGAGTTTTGGCCATAGTCGTACATTTTCTTGGTTGACGTCTGGTTGTTTGTCGAAGACTGCCACTGGCCACGTTCGAGAACTGAGCGGTTGTCGCCGTCGAGGTAATTGATGTTGTTGGCTTCGCGGTAATTTGTGCGGGTTACAGCTTCGTTTACAGTAATTTCGCGATACCTGATTTTGCCAAGGCTGTCTTTTTCGGCCAGATTTCCTTCTTCATCCAAAACCGGGGTTGTAAATACGTTTCCACGGAAAGGACTGAAATCGGCGACATCCTCATGACTAAGCGGACGATAAACATCCTGAACCCATTCGCTTACATTTCCTGCCATGTTATAAAGTCCAAAATCGTTTGGAGGAAAGGTTCCAACGGGGGCAGTAATATCTGAACCATCATTCAGGCTACCTGCAAGACCCATGTAATCGCCTCTTCCACGTTTGAAATTGTCGTTAAATTCGCCGTAATATTTTTTGTCGGTGGTATTTCTCACCTGATGACCATCCCATGGATATGTCCGGCGTTCGGCAATGTTTTCATATTGTCCGTTGAGTCCAATTGCGGCATATTCCCATTCGGCTTCGGTAGGAAGCCTGTATTTTGGGAGGAGGATTCCATCTTCCATGCGAACACTTCTTTCGCCGGTTCCGCTTGGATCAAGATCTTGTAAAGGTTTATTTACCAGGCCAGTGTATTGACCTGCTAAGTAAGCATCAGTATTAAAATTATTTTCGTTTTTCTGGTCGGGATCCATTTCGAGGATTCCCTGACGAATGAGAAGCATCTCGTTAACCCTGTCGGAACGCCATGAACAATAGTCGGTGGCTTGTTTCCAACTTACACCTACAACCGGATAGTTGTGATAGGCAGGATGGCGGAGGTACAAGTTGGCCAGTGGTTCGTTGTAGGCCAGTCTGTCGCGCCAAACTAAAGTATCGGGCAATGCTTTGCGATACACTTCGGGATAGCTTGCACCATAAACACGGTTTAACCAATAAAGGTATTCCAGGTAATCGAGATTGGTAACTTCGGTTTCGTCCATATAAAATGTACGCACGGTAACACGACGGGGCGGGTTATTGTATTCGTACATGGGGTCGGCGTTAACCTGCCCCATCACAAATGTGCCTCCTTCGATAAATACCAGGCCCGGGCCGGTTTCCTGATCATTGATCTTTGATACTTCAAAGCCTCCGTTTTGAGGATTGTTGTATTCCCATCCTGTTGTTGGCGAAACTTTGTTTTTCGAACCAAAAATTCCTTTGCAGGAGGTATTGAAAAGTGTAATAGAAATAATGGCTAATAAACCAAGTAACTGCTGTATTCTGAACATTTTCATCGGGTTTTTTTTCAAAACTTTGTAATTAACTAAAATGTCGGACAAATTATTGTTTTTGGTCTTCTACTTTTTTTGTCACATCCAAAAATCCACGCTACCGATACTTCATGGGAACCACCACTGGCATTGGATAATTTTGAGAGTGTGTAATCGTAACTATACCCTGCACGGAGATTATTATCAGTAAATCCAACCGAAATAATCACAGCATCAGGGTTTTCAAATGCATGCCTGTACCACAAACCTGCCGTAATGGTGGCAAAAGTAAAATAACTTCCGATATTGAGATGTTTAAAACTGCCTTGTTGCTGGTACAAAACATTGGGTGAAATGCTAAATACAGGCTGCGACGACCGCCGGTAACCTTTTTCAAAATCAATATTGGCACCCGCATGGGCGGTAATTTTCATTTTTAACAAATTATTATTCTCATCAAAAAAACTAACATTGGGCTGGGTAAGATGATGCACAGCTCCACCAAAGAAGTATTTCTCATCGAACCCCAACAAAAAACCTCCGGCAAAATCAGCATAATTTACATTTCCGTTAAAATTTGCAGGTTGCAGTGTATTTGGCAGAATTGTGCCGGTACCCGTATTAATTTGCGACTCAAAAATAAAATCGTTCCAGTTGACGCTCTTTTGCCCATAACCGGCCTGCAATGCAAGATTAGCCACGACCTCGTTGCTGAGGGTAAAATTGTAAGCGTACATGGCGTTAATTTGTGCCCGGTTTACGGAAGCCGCACCAGATTTATCGTAATTTATCATGACTCCCAAACCGCCATGCAAAAAATCAACATACTTATCAAAAGAGGCGCTGTATGAAACGAAGGAACCCGGAAGTGCAGGCCACTGATCGCGATAATTGAGCGAAATCCGCGAACATATTTCGGAACCTGCCAAAGCCGGGTTTAAATAGAGCGGATGGGCGTAAAATTGCGAATAGGTGTAATCCTGGCCGTAGGCCAAATAATTGGACAAAAGCATTGCCGGGAAAAGGAATACAAAAAAGTGATGCTTGTAATTATTTAACATGATATTCAGGCGATTCACGCAACCATTATAATCATATTTAACTCTATAATATTGAGAATATTTTAACGCTGATCCGCTGACAGCAATATTGAAAGCCAGCAAGCGTTTTTTGAAAGCCGGTTTTTTCGACGTTTTTAACATATCACCGGTTTTTTTGTTGATTATTATAATTTGCCGGACATCAGAAAGTTAAAAACCTTTTTAATCCTGAAATCCGGTTTTTTTAAATAACTGAAATATAATAAACTGTTGCCATGAAACTAAGAAGTTTGCTTACTTTGCTCATATCGCTTGCTCTGCCTGTTTTTGTTGCTGCTGCAACGCAATTATCGCATTATCAATTAAATTGGACTCCGCTTCAGGAAATACAAATTTCGGAAAACGCATCGGTAAAACGGATGTTTTTCGCGGGGGCATATTTTAATGATTTAACCCCAACCACGCCTGTTTTCAGGCAAAAAATACAACTTGGCGGCGAAGTTTCTGAAGTTACCGGACAAATGTCAGAAACCATCTTTCAGCCATTGACGAATGAGGAATTATTGACTTTTGAAAATCTGCCCACCATTCCTGCAACAATCGAACTGAAAGTAAAACTCGCCAAAGCCAGCCATAAACCGGTTGCAATTATCGAATTTCTTCCTTTTAGATTGAACAGCGAAACCGGCAAATATGAAAAACTTGTTTCATTCGACCTGACTTTAAACCTTATTTCCGGAACAACAAAATCAGGCCAATCCCGCGAATACGTCGAAAATTCAGTGCTT
>CAIYZW010000111.1 GCA_903930725.1 uncultured Bacteroidota bacterium | reverse complement strand
TCAAAATTGCAGCAGCCGACCCCATCCATTTTTGTATTGAATGGGAAAAACAGCGACGGAACACAACAAGCAATATTTCAGCTTATGACCGCGTCGAAGAACTCCATGAGCAGTTAACCGGCTGCAGGCGTTATTCAGATTTTGAATCATTCCGGAGGACGCGGAATAGGTTAAAAAATCATAGGGATATGTCGGGAAAGTAGTTGTCGTTAAACAAAAAGTTGTTGGATTTTTTTATCCAATGACTTTGTAAAACGGGGTCATTTTGGATAATTCTTTGCTGATTATGTAGGTTTATTCCAAAGAAATCACACAAAGGTTGTATGAAAATGTCGAAAACTTTTCACACCACCACCACCGGAACGCCGGCAAAATCAACAACTTAGAAAACAACTTTGCAAGGGGTGTGCTATTAGCACTCTTTTTTGCAATTTGCGCAAACATACCTTTGTAGAAATAAGTAAAAATATGACAACTTCACAATTTATCGGACACGACATTTTTAATTGCTTCGGGAAAGGCAAAATGCAGGAAATAGGCCGCAGGCTTCGGGAACTTCAAATTTATCCAAAGCATGAAGAATTAACCAACCAGCACGCAGCCGCGTTGCTTTTCGGTTTGACTTTCGATAATCCTGCAGAATTGGTTGGAGCCATCCAGATCAAAGCCAAAGATTTTAACGAGGTTGTTCAAAGCCTTGCTTTATTGCTCGGTAGCCCGGAAATGTTAACCGATGTTGAGAGCATCGAATTTTATCAAACAGGAATGAAGGTAAAATTCAGCAGCCACAGCCACTTTGCAGGCACTTCGCCAAAATCGGAAATCTATCAAACAACTTTTGTAAAAGGCGATTGGTTGAGGTTGTTTTCACTGGCAACAAAAACAGATAAATTCATAAACGATTCTTATTAGAAATCACAAATTTTAAAAATACAACAACATGACAGTAGAAAATTTTGAAGGCATTTTTGCCATAAAAACATTTAGTGAAATCCGCGATCTTGTTATCGATACACGGAAGGCAGCAATGAGACTTATTGAAAAGGCGAAGGCCGAAAACAGGAACATGTCAAAATCTGAAATTTCAGAATATGACGTTCTCAATAAACAGCTTGATGTTTTGCACATCGAACTCGAGAAAAGCGAAAAAATTGAAGCTGAGCGCAAAGCCGAGGCCGGTGTTTTTTTACGGTCACAGCGCACCGACAGCACCGCACCGAAAAGTGAGTTCAGGTATTCCGACGGCAGGCCTATTGAAGTTTACGACCGCAACCGTCCGGTTCAAAAAATTGATGGTGCATTTGGCAGTTTTGGCGAATTTGCTAAAGCCATTATTGGAGGCACCAAAAACGACGACCAAAGGCGAAGTTTAGAGACTGGCAGCGGTTCAGGTTCTTACTCGGTGCCTTTGAACATCCAAAAAGAAATTGTTGATATGCTTCGCGCCGAATTGGTATTAACACAGGCAGGTGCAAGGATACTTAATTTGGAACCCGGCACCACCAGAATTATTAAGGTTACCGCCGACAATGCGCCAACGTGGCACCAGGAAAACGCCGACATCACTCCCGGAGATGCAACCTTCATTGGCGTTGATGTTTCGCCGAAAACGATTGTATCACTTTCAAAAATCAGCCGTGAATTGTTGATGGATAGCGTTAACGTTGAGGCAGCCATCACAACCAGCATGATAAACAGCATCAAAACCGCGATTGAGCAGGCAGCCTTCACAGGTTCGGGCGCCACCGGATACCAGCCGACAGGGTTGGATAGCTGGGCAGGTGTTTTGAAGTATTGGGAAGCCGCCAACGGTGCAAGCCTTACAGACTTCGCAGAATTAACGGCAGTGGATTATCAGTTGAGAAAACGGAATGTTATTCCAAACGGAATGATCACTTCGCCGGCAGGTTTTGCAGCCTTAAACTTATTGATCACAGGCAGCGAAAAGAACCCACTTGTTAAGCCTGGCAACCTGGCCACACTTCCAATATTCAGCACGCCGGCAATATCGGAAATCGAAACGAGAGGCACCAGCACCACCAGCACAACCGGAATTTGGGTGGCAAATTGGGCAGACCTTTTGATCTGCATCCGTCAGGACGTACAAGTAGAAATATTAAAAGAGCTTTATCGCGGTAGCGATTCAATCGGATTTTTAACAACGATGCGGTGCGACATCTTACCGATCAGGCCGGCATCCTTTGCAAAGCTCGGCGGCATCCTTCCGGGTGTGGCTACCTTGCAAACATCTTAAAAGAGAGTTTTTCAGTTTTTGTTTTTTTTGGTTTACGTAGGCAAGAACCCGGAGCAATCCGGGTTCTTTGTTTTTATCTGATTCCTGTATGTAAGTCAAAAACTGCATGTAAATTTGCATGTAAACAAAAATAGTCACCTGTTAAACAAGTGGCTATCAATGATTTACAACAATGTACGGCGGTCTGGACGAGACTCGAACTCGCGACCTCCTGCGTGACAGGCAGGCATTCTAACCAACTGAACTACCAGACCATATTTTGCTTGTAAAGAACTTTCAAAAGCGGTGCAAAAATACATTAATTATTTATCCGCCAAAGTTTTTTTGAAAATCTTTTTGATGAATTTCATAAAAAAATTCAATCCAGGTGTTTCAAGAGACCATATCACAATGATTGTGTGTGTTATAGATATTCTATAAATCAGTATTCTCCTGAATTTCATTTTTGCTGTTCATCTTTCCAAATACTGAGCGCTTCAACTCGTTAAGAACGATAAAGTCCTCATCATCAAGCTTCAGTAGGTAAAGAACCGAAAAGAAAATCAAAGAAAACAGCATTCCACCGGCAAGCAAGGTAACATAATCATCAAAAAATAAAATGGTCTTGAGTATCCAGACAACAAAAAAACCAACACCCCCGGCAACAATGGATTTATAGTACGAACGGCTGAAAGGGTGCATCTTTTCGTAATGAATTACCTCCACCAACCGCACCACGGCAAGAATTACAGCTATAATCAAAATTAAAACACCTGCACCAACCATTCCGTAGCCACCAATAAGAAAGTATGCAAGGATAATCATTAGGCCAAGTACAATGGCAGTATTTATCATTACAATATTCGGCCGGCCACTCATAATCAGCACATTGCTTAATGGCCCCATGGCTGCATTGATAAGTTGAGCGATCATGAGTAAAAGAAGCACCTGTTTACCGCCAGCAAATTCGTTCCCGAAAATTTTCAGCAGCGGTTCATCAAATAAAATGATGAGGCAGAAAAGAAAAATTCCTATCGAAAAAATCCACTTGGTTGTCACTTTAAGCAGGCTGCTCACGGTTTCCCGGTCGTTTATCGCAAAATAGCCCGAGATGGTTGGACCAAAAATCTTTGCAAATGCCTGTATCGAAAGCGTAACCATCAACAAAGAGATTTTATAACTGATATTAAAAATCCCCACTTCACCTGTAGTCAGAAATATTCCCAAAAAGTAAATTGGGATAAACCGCATGGCTTCACCAAAAAACTCGTTTAAATAGAGTGGAAATGAGAATTTTACAAAATGGGAGTTATTATATGAGGGCTTCAATTGCCGATTTGGTCTGAAAAATCTCCAGACAATCACACCACCCGACATGGCAACCAACAGGAAAATTATAAAGTTAAAAACCCACAGAACGCCAATAAGTTCCATGCCGAGCGCAAAAAGCAACAGAAGCAATGACAGCCAGATTATCTGTCTGAAAATATTATCAATCAAAACCTGATACTTGATCATTTTTAACCCGATCAAACTGGCAAGTATCATTGCAGAAAGGGATGAAAACGGGATTGCAATTGCCAGAATCCGAAATACCGGAACCAACCCGGCATTTCCATAAATGTGATTTGAGATAAATGGGCTTAGAAAAAATAGCAAGATTCCGAAAAATAGCCCACTAAAAAAGGTTGTTTTCATTCCAAAAAGGATGACTCCTTTGATCCCTGAAAAATCTGATTTTCCCTCAAAAAAGGAGATGTATCTTATTGCACCTCTTGGCAAACCAAAGGCAGAAACCACACCAATCAACATAGTTAACTGTGTGGCAAGCACATATAAACCATACTGGTTTGCTCCCAGGTTTCGTGTAATAACAGCGCTGATGGCATAACCAAACAAATTTGCGAAAATGATTCCGACAACACTCAAACCCGCCTTTTTAGCGATATTATTAAATTCCCTCTGAATTGTCTTGTTATTTATCATGTTTGCTAAAAGAAAAAATCAGCACAAAGTTCTTCCTTTTTTACTTTAGGCTGCAAAATAAAACTTTAAAACCATCGAAAACAAACCCTGTTTGATTAAAACCATCTTAAATAGTGTCTGCAAGAAAACGCATAATGTATTATTTATCAACAACATAGTGTTGAAAAGTTCTTTGAATAAAATGAAGTATTTATTTTGCCATTAACTGTAATATACTTACTTTTAGTGCATTAACTAAATAATGCTTGCCTT
>CAIYZW010000110.1 GCA_903930725.1 uncultured Bacteroidota bacterium | reverse complement strand
TGTTTATCAATCTGATATGGATGATTTTGGTGTATTCGTTCGGAGCTGACAAGATAAACCGGAATACCCAGAAAAAAGCTTTGTTGTTCACTTACGTAAAGATAATTGTCTTTTTCTTTTTCCTGTTTTTGCTTTATTTTCAGGTTTTCCCTTTTGATTATTATCCGAGGCATAGCTTAAAATATGTTTTCCCATTGTTCTTTTTTGTGTTGATTTCGTGGAAGTTTCTGTTTTATTATACTTTTTTCCTTTATAGGAAACTTGGCTATAATTTCCGGAATGTAATTATTGTGGGATATTCTCAACAATCACAGGAACTCGCAAAGTATTTTTCGCATACAAAATGGAATGGCTATCATTTTTTGGGTTTTATTGATCAGCAAATTGATAAAAAGCATCGGATTGTCGCGACATTCACCGACTTGAGGAGTTTTATCGAAAACCAGCAGGTTGACGAGATTTATCTGAATTTATTTCATATTCCAAAAGAACTGAGGCCGAAAATCAGCGAAATAGTCATGGATTTCCCGGTGAAAGTCAGGATTATTCCCGATTTTGGCGAATTCACCAACTTCAAAGCCGAACTTGTTAATTACGATTTTGTCCCGGTACTCCAGGTTCATCCGGGACCGCTAAGTTATTGGTACAACCAGTTGTTGAAAAGGTTTTTTGATTTTGTCTTTTCGCTTTTTATCATTCTGGCGTTTTTGTCCTGGATTTCAGGAATCTTGTTCATCATTTCGCTGTTTAACGGCCACGAAGGTGTTTTTTTTAAACAAAAGCGCACAGGCACCGACGGAAAGGTTTTTACTTGTTTAAAGTTCAGGACGATGCGCCGGAATCCTGATGCAGACCTACAAAAGGCAACTGTAAACGACAAAAGGGTTATGCCCGTCGGACGTTTGCTCCGTAAAACCGGACTCGATGAATTGCCTCAGTTTATAAATGTTCTTTTAGGTCAGATGACGGTTGTTGGGCCACGGCCACACATGCTCAAACACACCGAACAATACCGGAAAATGGTGCGCAAATACATGATGCGCCACACCGTAAAACCGGGAATTTCCGGCTTAGCCCAGGTTCGTGGTTTTCGCGGTGAAATCAGGAAAATTTCTGAACTCAAACAAAGGGTTCAACTTGATGTTTCCTATATCGAAAACTGGTCGTTTATGCTCGACATGAAAATTATTTTCCTCACAGTATGGAATTTAATTAAAGGCCAGGAAAAGGCCTATTAATTTATTCAGATGGCAGGCCTAAAAACTCAATATTAACATCTCTTGTTTGATAACTTCCAACAATCATTTGCGTTGTTAAGGTCGCAAACCTTTAACTTTGCACACATTTTATAAAAACTATGAATCCTGATTATAACGACGAAAAAGTAAGATCCCTCGACTGGAAGGAACACATCCAAACCAGGCCGGGAATGTACATTGGGAAACTGGGCGATGGTTCGTCGCAGGACGACGGAATTTATGTGCTCATCAAAGAAATTATTGATAATTCGATTGATGAATTTGTGATGGGAAACGGCCGGAGAATTGACGTTACCATCGTCGAAAATACCGTCACCATCCGCGATTATGGCCGTGGAATCCCGTTGGGCAGTTTGTTTGATTGTGTTGCGAAAATCAATACGGGCGCCAAATATGACTCGGATGTTTTTAAGAAGTCTGTGGGCTTAAACGGGGTAGGAGCGAAGGCAGTAAATGCACTTTCTCATTTATTTAGGGCACAATCTGTAAGAGAAGGTCAGACCTCAGTATTTGAGTTTAGCCGCGGTACTTTGCTTATGAAACAAGAACTGCAACCAACCGATGAAAAAAACGGTACCATTATCACCTTTTCGCCTGACACAAAGTTTTTTGGCAACCTGCATTTTATTCCCGAATATGTCGAAAAACTGCTCTGGAACTACGTTTTCCTGAACAATGGCCTGAGTATTTATTACAATGGCGAACGTTTCTTTGCCAAAAATGGCCTTCATGACCTGCTCGAACGTAGCATCAACGGCGATGCGCTTTACCCGATAATTCACATTCGTGAGGTTGAATTTGAATGTGCTTTCACGCACCTTTCCAACCAATACGGCGAGGAATACCATTCGTTTGTAAATGGCCAGAACACCACGCAGGGCGGCACACACCAGGCTGCTTTCCGCGAAGCCATCGTTAAAACCATCCGCGAGTTTTATAAAAAAGATTTCGATCCCGGCGACATCAGGGCTTCGATTGTTGCCGCCTTCAGCATTAAGGTGCAGGAGCCGGTTTTTGAGTCGCAGACCAAAACGAAGTTAGGTTCACAATACATGGAGCCTGAAGGAATGACCATCCGGAATTATATTACCGACGTTGTAAAACGCAACCTCGATAATTTCCTTCACATCCATCCCGACATTGCTGATGCCATTTATCAGAAAATTCTGAGCTCTGAAAAGGAAAGAAAAGATATTGCCGGCATTAAAAAATTAGCCCGTGAAAGCGTAAAAAAGGCCAGCCTTCACAACAAAAAGCTGCGCGATTGCCGGATTCATTACAACCAAAACCACGAGCGGCGCCTCGAGACCACACTTTTTATCACCGAGGGTGATTCGGCCAGCGGCTCCATCACCAAATCGCGCGATGTAAACACCCAGGCTGTATTTTCGCTCAAAGGCAAACCACTGAATTCCTACGGAATGAGCAAAAAGGTGGTTTATCAGAATGAGGAATTTAACCTGCTGCAAGCCGCACTCAACATTGACGAAGATCTCGAAAACCTGCGCTACAACAACATCGTGG
>CAIYZW010000109.1 GCA_903930725.1 uncultured Bacteroidota bacterium | reverse complement strand
AATTTATCCGATGAAAATTCAATTTAAAAATCCTGCTTCAATTATTAGAAATGCCAAAAAAGCGGCATTGCTCCTCGTTTTAGTGCTTGGGACAATGATGCCCGGCTTTGCTCAGAAAACGGTTTCGGTTAAGGTTGAGCCGCCATCGTGGTGGGCTGGAATGAATAATCCCGAGCTCCAGTTGTTGGTGTATGGCGATCAGATTTCGGCAACCAAACCGGTTTTCGATTATCCGGGAGTACGCCTTGTACGGGCTACAAAATTGGAAAGTCCCAATTATCTCTTTTTAGATTTGATAATTGACCAAAAAGCAAAACCCGGTAGTTTTGAAATCACTTTTGTAAATGACAAAAAAAAGGTGGTTGCAAAATATAATTTTCAGTTACTTGAAAGAGAAAAAGGCTCGTCGGGCAGGCAGGGATTTAACAGCAGCGATGCAATTTACCTGCTCTTCCCCGATCGTTTTTCGAACGGGAATACCGGAAATGATTCAATCGCAGGAATGCCCGATGCCGGCAACCGTAGCAATCCAAGCGGCCGGCATGGTGGAGATATTCAAGGCATCCAAAACCACCTTGATTATGTAAAAGACCTCGGTTTTACGGCTATTTGGCTAAACCCGGTTCTCGAGAATAATATGCCAACAACGTCGTATCATGGTTACGCAATTACCGATTTTTACAAAGTGGATGCAAGGCTTGGGAGCAATCAGGATTATAAAAATCTTGCCAACTCGATGCATCAAAATGGTATGAAAGTGATTATGGATATGATTTTTAACCATTGTGGCAGCACCCATTACTGGATTAAAGATTTACCATCGCAGGACTGGATTAATCAGTTTCCGGAATACACCAAGTCAAATTTCAGGGCAGGAACAATTTTCGACCCACATGCTTCCGATTACGACCGGAATGTTTTTCAACGGGGGTGGTTCGATAAGATGATGCCCGATTTGAACCAAAACAACAAGTTTCTTTCGAATTATCTCATCCAAAACAGCATTTGGTGGATCGAATATGCCGGACTTGATGGCATCCGCATGGACACGTATCCTTATCCTGAAAAAGAAGCCATGGCTGATTGGGCAAGACGTGTCAGGGAAGAATATCCCAATTTTTCGATGGTTGGCGAAGCATGGCTGCCCCAACCGGCTTTGGTAGCTCCATGGAAAGACAATAACGGTGTTGAGACCGACTATAAATCTTACCTGCCTTATGTTTTTGATTTTCCGATGTACGATGCTTTTAGGTTTGTTTTTAACGAAAAGGACGGTTGGGGAACCGGCATTGTAAAAATGTACGACATGCTTGCCCAGGATTATGTTTATGGCGAAAACCTAAACATCGTTATTTTTGCCGATAATCACGATGGTGACAGGCTTTTTACAAAACTTGAAGAAAAGTTAGACCGGTTTAAACTGGCGATGACATTTTTGCTCACCACACGTGGCGTTCCTCAGATTTATTATGGTACCGAAATATTAATGACAGGTTACGAAAACCGTGGCCATGGCGATATCCGCAAAGATTTTCCTGGTGGATGGAAAGAGGATCCCCGCAATGCTTTTACCCAGGCCGGGCGGACAAATGATGAAAATGAGGCTTTTAATCACATGCGGACTTTGCTGAATTTTAGAAAAGGAAAAACAGCTTTGCACGATGGACAACTTAAACACTTTATCCCGGTTGACGGACTTTATGTTTATTTTAGGTTTGATGATGCCGGAACCATGATGGTGATTATCAATAATTCGGATCAGGAAAGACCATTTGAGCAAAATCGCTACGCCGAAATGTTGAAAGGAATTTCGTCTGGAAAGGATATTTTGACTGGCAAAACCACTGATCTTTCTTCATTAAAAATACCCGCAAAAACCAGTATGGTGGTGGAGTTGAAGTAAAAAAACACAAACTTCAAATCACAAATTTCAAAAAAATGAATTTACCACTGAGGCACTAAGGACACGAAGGAAGCACTTAGAAAGAAGAATGGAGGAATGGAATATTGGAATGTTGGAAGAATCTGTAAATAAACGAATACTATGCGCATTGCGCTTTGCGCTTTGCGAAAAAAATCTCAAATCACACTACTAAAACTTTTACTTTGAAATACACTACAAACTTTTTCTTTTCTTTGATTTTGATTTTTACATTTTCCGGAGTGCAGGCACAGCCAATATTTCCTGAGAATGGCGAGGTTTACCGCGACGATGTTGTTCCACGTATTGATATTCAGATCAATGCTGATACGCTTGCCTGGCTTTATGCAAATCCTGACAGCGACACCGAATTTCACGCTGTTTTTATGTTCGGTAACGGGACTGTAAAAGATACCATGGAAAATGTGGGTTTCAGGCTTCGGGGAAATACTTCGCGATACGCGGCCAAAAAATCCTTTAAGGTTTCATTTAATAGTTTCGAAAGCGGTCGGAAATACAAAGGCCTCGAAAAAATGAACCTCAACGGCGAACATAACGACCCAACCATTTCGCGTTCAAAGGTTTGCTGGGATTTGCTCCGTTCGCTCGATATTCCGGCACCACGATCGAATCATGTACAGGTTTATATCAACAATACTTATTATGGACTTTACCTCAGCGTGGAACATGTTGATGAGGAGTTTGTCGAATCACGGTTCGGAAATAACGATGGAAATCTTTTTAAGTGCCTGTACCCAGCCGATCTTGCGTATTTAGGTTCAAATCCCGACCTTTATAAATATGAAGGAGGCGGAAGACGCGCCTACGACCTGATGACCAACACAGCCGAAGATGATTATTCCGATCTTGCCAACTTAATCGAAATAATCAATAATACGCCCATCAACGATTTGCCATGCAAACTCGAGGCGGTTTTTAATGTTCAGGATTATTTAAAAATAATGGCTTTTGATGTTTTCACTTCAAACTGGGATGGATACATTTTTAATAAAAACAACTTTTACCTATACCACAACACCAAAACCGACAGGTTTGAATATGTTCTTTATGATCCGGACAATACTTTTGGGATTGACTGGTTTGGCATTGAGTGGTCGCAGCGCGATGTTTACAACTGGTCGTCGGGCAATCGTCCGCTCTATACCAGGCTTTTGCAGGTTCAGAAATACCGCAGCCAATATTCAAAATATCTTAAACAAATAGCAGATTTTGCTGGAACAGCCGGCTATTTTCCATACATCCACGCACTTCGCGATAAAATTTATCCTTTTGTGCTTAATGATTTATTTTACCAGATGGATTACGGATACGACATCTCCGATTTTACAAATTCATTCGATTTCGGAACAGGAGCTCATGTTCCGGTGGGTTTAACCGAATATATTTCGGCAAGGCGAACATCTTTGCAGGATCAGTTGGTTTTGAACAACACTTATCCTGTGTTGAAATATCTTAACGCCCATCATACGGGGGTAAACCAGCCGGTTTTGTTTAGCGTTTTTGCCAGCGATGACCTTGCCGGACTTGTTGTGAAACTTGCTTACGAGATAAACTCAACATTACCGGTAAATTATCAGCAAATGTTCGATGATGGAAATCATGGTGATGGCCTGGCCGGTGATCATATTTATGGTGTTTTTCTGGAAGGATTTGCCAGCACTACCGAAATTTCGTACACCATTGAGGCCACCGATAATTCCGGTCAAGTTACCGGATTTCCCTGCGAGCCTGCAATACTAACCATACCACCACCTTATGAGTCGGGACTTTATATTAATGAATACATGGCTTCAAACGAAACCACCATTTCCGATGAAAATGGCGAATTTAACGATTGGATCGAAATTTTTAATGGTGGAACAAGCGCTGTTTGGATGGGTGATAAATATTTAAGCGATGATCTGGAAAACCCCGACAAATGGCAATTTCCTGATATTTCTATCGAAGCAGGTGGTTTTATTTTGGTTTGGGCCGATGAAGACCAGGGTCAGGGGCCGCTGCATGCAAATTTCAAACTATCGGCAGGTGGAGAGGAAATCGGGTTGTTCGACAATGAAGCATCACTTTTTAGCCCCATTGATGCATTGATTTATCAGCCACAAACAACCGATATTTCCGAAGGTCGTAATCCGGATGGCGGCAACGAATGGAAGTTTTATCAGTTTCCAACCCCTGGCATCAGTAATTTATTGAGCGATATCAACGAAAATCCGGAAGGTAAAAACAGCTTAAAAGCCTTTCCAAATCCGGCTACCGGTGAATTTGTGCATCTTAACAAAACAATGAACTGTTCTGTTTACAACACTTTTGGTAAAATTATTTTTGAAGAAAAAAACGTTAACATGCTCAATATAAAAACCTTGTTTCCGGGTTTATATTTTATCAAAACCAGCGATGGCGAAGTAATCAAATTCATTGTTCAGTAAATAATAATCACATCCAAAATATCATCATTTACTAAGTTTTAGAAATTTAAAAATCATACACTATGCTCGACTTTCAAAAGAAATTATCCAATGGGTTTTACTTAGTTCTTGGCCTCCCTTCCACAGCGATGGGCTTTGGCCTTTCCATCCAGATTGCTGTTTTGAGTTGGATTTTATCAACAAAGTACAACCTCGACATCCATCATATTGGATTTGTTTGGGCAGCCGGGCCGATTGCCGGCATCCTTGGTCAGCCGATAATCGGGCTTATCAGCGATAAAGTCTGGTTCCTGGGAGGAAGACGCCGTCCGTTCATCATTATTGGTGGGATACTTACAGCGCTGGCAGTACTCGCACTTCCAAACATTGGCCTTATCAACGATTTTTTTGGAATCGGCAGCCTGATGGCTGTGGCAATTACAGTCGCGCTCACTCTGGATTTGGCCATTAATATCAGCTTTAACCCAACCCGTGCTATTATTGCCGACGTAACTCCCGACGGCAGTCCCCGCACAAAAGGCTACACCTGGATGCAGTCAACATCAAACCTTTTTGGTAGTCTGGCTTACTTAACAGGTGCATTATTAGGAAATTACACACTGATTTACCTCGGGGTATTTGTAATCCTTGGATTTTCGATTATTCCGATGTTTTTTATTGAAGAACCCCGCCATTTGGAGCAGCAAATCGAAAAAACAGTAAATAATGCCGATCCATCCCAAACGCAATGGGGGCAACTCTTTCGGATTTACGGTGCGCATTTTTTCTCATGGCTTGGCGTTCAAACCATGTTCGTTTATATCATCGCTTTCCTGCAGCAGAAAATGTTTTCCGCCGATGTGGTTCAAAAATATGCCTTTATCCAGGATTTAAAACAAAAGGGTGTGATGCTCTCAGAGGATTTGTTAAAAATTGACCGGCTTGTAACCGATCAAACCGGGCAAATGATCGGGATTGCCTTTTTCCTGCTTAATGCCGTAAGTTTTATGATGCCCGCATTTTTACTTGAGCCGCTTTCGCGAAAAATAGGGCGTGTAAAAGTTCACGTGGCTTCACTTTTAATAATGGCGCTTGGCTACCTTACCATAGCCATGTTTGTACATTCGGCAATAATGCTTTATGTGATGATTTCGGTAGTTTGCATTGGCTGGGCGGCAATTGTTAGCCTGCCTTTTGCCATCATGTCCGAAAAAGTTGACAAAAGCCGAATGGGTTATTTTATGGGAATTTTTAATCTTTCGGTGGTTTTGCCACAGTTGGTGGCAAGCTTGGTTTTGGGTACTGTAATTCAAACCACCGAAAACAAAAGCATCGTTTTCCTGATTAGTGCGATTTCATTGGCAGTTTCGGCTTTTTTATGGATTTTTGTAACTGATAAAAGCCATCTGAAAACAGCAAATTCTAAAAAATGACCGGCGAAACTATTCAGTTGAAGAGTTTTTCAAAAATTCGTAACTATTAAATAATGCCGATCTAAAAACTTTAAACCTAACCCCGCCACAAGCGGGGTTAGGTTTATGATCAATAAGTTAAGAATAATTTTCATTCATT
>CAIYZW010000108.1 GCA_903930725.1 uncultured Bacteroidota bacterium | reverse complement strand
CGATTCGGCGCCGGCAGCACAACAGGAAGCAATTAACGAAGCCGTTTTCTTGCGGATTATCTCAAAATAAATTTCTTCTTTAATATCGAGCCGGCGGGCTTTTTCGATCTGGAGCAACTCGCCTTCGCTCATTTCGCGGGTGGCGTTTGAAACTATTTTTAAAAGGCTGAACTCGTTGTTATCAAGCGCAAGGAGCAAGCCGCGCGAAAGCAGGTAATCGCCAACCAAAACGGCAATTTTGTTTTTCCATAAAGCATTTATCGAAAAATAGCCCCGGCGGATATTCGAATCGTCAACAACGTCGTCGTGGACGAGCGTTGCGGTATGAAGCAACTCAATTAACGAGGCGGCACGGTAGGTTGATTCGCTGATCTCACCGCAAATGCCTGCTGCAAAAAAGACAAACATCGGTCGCATTTGCTTGCCTTTCCGCTTGATGATGTATTGCGTCACTTTATCGAGTAGCGGGACATGGCTTTTCATCGAGAGTTTAAATTTATCCTCGAAAATTGCAATGTGTTCCCTGATGGGCGCTTTTATTTCCTTTAAATCTGTCATGAATATTTGAGGCTCCAAAAGTATTAAAAAACCATCTCTCACAAGTTTGAAAGGTTAGTTTAACAAACCTTCGTAATAATTGTTTTATTTGCATCACTAAAAAATTTAGTACAAAAAGTACTTGTGGCAAATTAGTCTCTTCAAAAAAACTTAAAATTTAAAATAAATGTCAGGATTCCTTTTTAATGAAATGATATTTGGCCCGGTAAGAAGCCGACGGCTCGGCAATTCGTTAGGTATCAATCTTTTACCTGTAAACCGGAAATATTGCACTTTTAATTGCATTTACTGCGAATGTGGCTGGACTCCCGGCGAAGACCCAGCTGGATTGCAAATGCCGACAAGAAACGACATTGCCGAAGCACTCGAAACGAAATTCATCCAGCTCAAGGCAAGAAATAATGTGCCCGATTCGATCACCTTTGCCGGAAACGGCGAGCCAACCATTCATCCGGATTTTGCTCAGATTATTGACGACACTATCAATTTGAGGAATAAAATCTTCCCTCATTCCGAAATCACCGTTTTATCCAATTCGAGCATGTTGCACAAAAAAGAAGTTTTGGATGCACTTATGAAAGTGGATAACAATGTTTTAAAATTAGATGCCGGAAGCGAAGAGACTTTCCGGTTGATTAACAAACCGCAGTCGAACCAGTTGACACTCGAAAATATCGTGACCAATCTGCAGAAATTCAGACAAAAAGCAATTATTCAAACCCTTTTTGTAAGGGGAATGGTTGACGGCGTAAAAGTTGATAACACCACCCCAGCTGAAATCAATTTATGGCTGGACCACATTAACCGCATCAAGCCAAGGTACGTTATGCTTTACCCCATCGAGCGCGAAACTCCGGCAAAAGGACTCGAAATTATCGCTAAAGAAGAGCTTTTGGCCATTGCCGAAAAACTTACGCACATCAGGGTAAAGTACAGTGTTTATTAGAGAACTGACCTCATCCCCTAACCCCTTCTCCTAGAAGGACAATGGCAACAAAGCCTGCTGAAATAAAGGGCATGGAAAATTTAAAAACCAACAAAAAAACTTTTGAAAGAAAATCAACTTACCGATTATCCTATTAAAATTTTGCTCGCCTTCGAAATGGCGGTTGGCGGAAACAAGGAGTTTTTCGATTGGCTTTTTAACAATGGTTATCCCGAGCTGGCAGCCCTTTCGAACGCTATTCGCGGGAATACAAAAGCCATTGATTGGCTGATGAAAAACGGGTTTTTGCATTTGGCTGCTTTCGATGCAGCCTCGGTTGATGATGAGGGCGCCATGAAGTGGCTTGAAAAAGAAGGGTATCATTTCCTCGTCATCCTTGCAAAAGCCAGCAGAGGCATTCAAGAAGCCATTGACGAGCTACACCGCCAGGATTTGGAGATTTTTGTAAGAATAGCTTTCCGGATAAAGCAATTTTCGGATGGGCAAACCTTTGATTACCACCGGTCGCCATTTTAGAAAAGCGGGCAGCAGGAAGATTGCACCAGGTCAGCGGCCGCCAACAAATATCCTCCGTCCTTAAAAATATCTACTTTTGCCCGTTTACTGGTAGATTAAATGGAAATATCGTTTTTTATCCTTGCTCTGATCCTGAGTTTTGCGATTTTCTTCCTTCCAAAGAGATTGCAATACGGTTTTGGACTATTCCTGCACTCAATTGTAATAGTGGCAACAAGCATTCTGGCAGTTGATGCATTAATTTCGGGCACTTCAACCGATCCACCTTTGTTGGCCAATATCCTCGGAAACCCTGTTTTTCTGGTCATTGACGAATTATCGGCCTTTTTTATTCTGGTGATCAATTTTACGATGTTTACAGGTGCGCTCTACGCAGGCGGCTATCTGAAGCTATATCTCGCAAAGAAGAATAAAACCGAAATGGGGCTTCATTTTTTCAGTTTCCTGTGGTTCCATATTTCGATGCTGCTGGTTTGCATGGTCAGGGATGGGCTCGCTTTTTTGATTGTCTGGGAAGTGATGTCGTTATCGTCAATGTTGCTGGTCATCTTCGATCATAACAACCCAAAAACACTCAATGCCGGCATCAATTACCTGGTTCAAATGCATATAAGCGTAACTTTTTTGGCCATTGGTTTTATTTGGGTGTATTCACAAACAGGCTCTTTAAGTTTTGATGCCTTCCAGGATTACTTTGGAGCGAACAGTAATATCTGGTTGTTTCTGATTTTTTTCACCGGGTTTGGGATAAAAGCCGGGTTTGTTCCGCTGCACACCTGGTTACCTCATGCACATCCCGCCGCACCTTCGCATGTTTCGGGTGTAATGTCGGGTGTAATTGTTAAACTTGGTATTTACGGGATATTCAGGATTATTTCTTTTCTGAAAGCCGATTTTTTATTGCTGGGCGAAATTGTGATTTCCATCTCCGTTTTAACGGGCGTTTATGGAATTTTAAATGCCGCCGTTCATCGCGATTTTAAACAGATGCTGGCTTATTGCACCATCGAAAATATCGGGATCATCGGCATCGGCATCGGTTTGGGATTGATGGGAATAGGCAATGGCTCCCCGGTTTTGTATTACCTCGGATTTGGTGGCGCTTTGTTGCATGTTCTGAACCACTCGCTGTTTAAATCGTTGCTTTTTTATTCGGCCGGGTCGGTTTACCAGCAAACGCATACCCGCGACATGGATCACCTTGGTGGTTTAATCAGACGAATGCCAAAAACGGCTGTCCTTTTTCTGATTGGAGCGCTTGCTATTGGCGGCTTACCTCCTTTTAACGGCTTTGTGTCTGAATTTGTTCTTTACAGCGGGCTTTTGGAAGGACTCAAATCAACCGACATCAGCCAGATAAGTTTATTGGTTTTTACGCTTGCCGGCCTCAGCATCATTGGCGGCATTTCGGTTTTAACTTTTACCAAAACATTTGGAACGATTTTCCTGGGAACCGAGCGGCGCCCACTACATCACAAGCCGGTGGAAGTTTCGGCGATAATGCTGGTTCCTCAGTATTTAATCGTTGCGGTTATGTTAAGTGTGGCGTTTTTCCCTCAATTTTACCTGAATACAATCGGTAACGTCCTTTCAGGAATGGGGAATAACTTTGCCCTTTACCGGGTTTCGGAATATTCTGATTATTCGAAAAGTATAGCCAATATCAATCTTTATTCGCTGTTATTTATGGCCATCATTGCCCTGAGTTGGTTCGCACGCAGCCTTGTATTAAGAAATAAATCGAATAAAATTCAGCCTACCTGGGGATGTGCCTACATCGCTCCAAACAACAGGATGCAATATACCGGAAAATCGTTTTCCAAATCGTTGAGCAAGATGTTTAGTTTTATTCTTATCGAAGAAAAGAAATACAAAGAACTTAAAGCCGGGGAGATATTTCCCGAAAACAGAAAACATGGTTCGCATTATCACGATTTTATCGAAACCCGGTTTATCAATATCATAACACACCGGCTGGTTTATGCATCCAACTATTTTAAATTTATCCAAAACGGACGGGTGCAATCGTACGTGTGGTACGGAATTGTGTTTATGCTGACCATTTTTATGCTGACCATTTTTAATACTTTAAAATGAACCTGGTAAATATTTTTCTGGCCATACCGGTGCTTGTATTCGTTCTGATCCCTTTTTTAAAGGTGAAAGGAACTGGAATCGTCGTTTTTCTGGCCGTTATTTCAAATATTCTGTTGTCGGGCTATTTTGCATTGCAGGCTTTATCAGGTTTGGTTATCGAGTTTTCCTTTCCGGGAAGTTTGGTTACAGGCCCGGTCAATCTTAGGATTGATGCCCTTTCCGGATGGTTTATCATGATTATCAATTTTGTGTTTCTTACCGGGGGTTTTTATGGTTTGTCGTACCTGAAAGCCTATCACCAACAAAAAAACAATCTTCGCATGCATGGCATCGTTTTTTTGTTGATTCACAGCGCCCTTATCAGCCTTTGCGTGGTTCAAAACAGTATCGTATTTTTGATTTCCTGGGAAATAATGGCACTTTCGGGTTCCCTGGCCGTCATGTTTGAACACGAAAAGATGGCCGCCATAAAGGCCGGACAGAATTACCTGATTCAATCGCACTTTTCCATTTTATTCCTGATGATTGGATTTATCTGGGTGGCTTTTAAAACCGGAAGTTATGATTTTGCTGCAATAACAACCTATTCAGCAGCTAATCCGGGAGGCATCGGGCTTGTTTTGTTCCTGTGTTTTTTTATTGCCTTTGCCATCAAGGCCGGATTTGTTCCTTTCCATACCTGGCTTCCGTATGCCCATCCGGCCGCACCATCGCATATTTCGGGGATTATGTCGGGTGTGATGATTAAAATCGGGATTTTTGGAATGTTACGAATGATCACTTTAATTAAATGCGATTATTACTCCATTGGTCTTATCATCCTTACTTTTTCGGTTATTTCGGGCTTGTATGGTGTGATGCTCGCCATCATGCAGCATAACCTGAAAAAATTGCTGGCTTACCACAGCATCGAAAATATTGGCATTATCGGGATGGGAATCGGGATTGGCTGTATTGGTTTGGGAAATGGCAATTATCTGCTTGCCTCGCTTGGTTTTGCAGGTGGTTTGTTGCATACTTTAAACCACGCACTTTTTAAATCGCTTTTATTTTTCACCTCTGGAAATGTTTATCAGGCCACCCACACGTTGCACATTGAGCACCTTGGCGGATTGATCAAAAAAATGCCGCAAACTGCACTGCTTTTTCTTATCGCTGCCATTGCTATTTCAGGAATACCGCCATTTAATGGTTTTATTTCTGAATTTATCATTTACAGCGGATTTTATAATTGGATGCAGGGTTCGTTGCTTGGCCCGTTGATGGCGATCATTTTCTCGGTACTGGCTCTGGTTTTGATCGGCGGCCTGGCGATGCTGTGTTTTACAAAAGCCTTTGGGATTGTTTTTCTGGGAAATGCCCGACATCAATTCCACCACGAAATAAAAGAAGTTCCCTTTTTGCAACTTCTGCCACTTTACCTGATCGCCTTTTTCATCGTGCTTATTGGTGTTTTCCCACAATTTTTCCTTAACACCTTGTCGCAGCCCGTGCAATTGTTCACAGGCATGCCGGCGCAAACTGTCATTCCTTTTCAGGAAAAAATTGGCGATATCCTTGGGCCAGTTACCGCAGGAACCTGGATTTTTATTCTGATAATTGCGGCAACTTTTATAGGTCGGAAGGTAATGACAAGAAACCAAAAAGTGGTAATCGGACCAACCTGGGGCTGTGGATATGTTGCACCAACCGAAAAACAGCAATACACAGCTGGTTCATTTGTCAGGGCTTATGGCAAACTTTTCAAACCATTTTTGTCGGTAACAAAAACCGAAAAAGAAGTTCATGGGATTTTCCCAACCGGTGGGTCGTACGAAACACATTTTTACGACTCCCTTGAAAAGTATTTGATTGATAATCCAATTGCAGCCTATAAATGGTTGTTGGGAAGGTTTTCGTTCCTTCAAAATGGACGGTTGCAATTCTATATTTTATACGGGATCGTTTTTATTGCGGCTGTAATTTGCGTTCCTTTAATTTACGATCAGGTGGTTTTATTTATCGAATTTATAAAGCAAATCTAATTATGCTGAGTTTAATTCTAATCATTGTTGCGGCAGCTTTTTTTACCGGGGTAATCCTTCGGGTAAAAAGTATCGCATCGGGGCGCAAAGGGCCAGGTATTTTTCAGCCTTTAAAAGATGTGGCAAGGCTCTTTAAAAAAGGAGTTGTGTATAGCGAAACAACCAGTTTTATCTTTCAAATTGCGCCCACCATCTATTTTTCATCGGTGGTGATGGCCATGTTGGTTGTTCCGTTCGGGCAATCGAAAGGATTTGTCAGTTTCAATGGTGACTTCATCTTTTTTGCTTACGTGCTGGGGTTGGGAAAGTTTTTCAGCATCATTTCGGCGATGGACACCGGAAGCAGTTTTGAAGGGATGGGCGCAAGCCGCGAAGCGCTTTACTCGATGTTTGCCGAACCTGCTTTCTTTATTTTGATGGGTTCGATTGCGTTGCTCACCGGCTTCACCTCTTTTCAGGAGATGTTTGCTGCTTTCCACATTGGTTCTTACATCAGCTATGCTTTGGCCATCCTCGGCACCTTTGTCCTGATGATGGTTGCGATGGTTGAAAACAGCCGGATGCCCATTGACGATCCAAAAACCCACCTGGAACTTACCATGGTTCACGAAGTGATGATCCTTGACAATAGTGGATTTGACCTGGGTTTAATCCTTACCGCCGGATACCTGAAGTTTGCCATTTATGGTGCCCTGGTTGTAAACATGTTTATCGGGATGTTTCCGTACCAGTATTCGATTCCAATGTTTTTTGTCATTCAGCTTGTGCTGGCTACGGGAGTTGGATTAATCGAATCGTTTATGGCCCGTTTCCGGATGAGCCACAATGCGCAGTTTATTTTCGTTCTGACCTCAGTTAGTCTTCTCATTTTCTTTGGCGTACTACTGATTTTAGGAAAATTTGCTTAACCAATAAATTCTTGATCCATGATAGATGTTTTGTTAATAACGTTCATAATTACACTGTTTTACATCGCCATTGCCAACCGGATGCTGACTTATTTAAAGGTGCTGGCTTTTCAGGGTGTATTGCTGTTTGTAGTTGTTTTTCTTCAGCTAAGCGAAATCAATCCGGTGAACCTCGCGCTGATTTTGTTGGAAACCATTGTTTTCAAGTCGGTGGCTGTGCCACTGTTTATGGCTTATGTGCTGAAGCACAACAAAATTACCCGTGAAGCAGAGCCTTTTTTACCAAATTTTGTCTCTTTAATTATTACTACGCTTATCGTGGTAGTGACTATTTTGCTGGCAAACGGCGTAAAGGACACGCATCTGGATAAGATATTTTTTGTGGTAGCACTATCTTCGCTTTTCATGGGTTTGTATTTCATAGCCACTCGCCGTAAAATTATTACCCATGTGATTGGTTATCTGATTATCGAAAATGGCGTATTTGTCTTGTCGCTGGCGGTTGGTAACGAAATGCCGATGTTGGTAAACCTTGGGATTATGCTCGATATTTTTGCCAGTGTGTTGATTCTTGGCATCTTTCTGAATAAAATAGGCGATGTGTTTAAAGATGTCGATGTGAACCAGTTAAGTAACTTAAAAGATTATTAATTTTTAAAGAAACATGATAGAAATATATCTGATAGGAGCGTTTTCATTAGCGCTGGCATTATTTCTGAATAAAAACAAGGCAAATTCTTTTGTGTTGCTTGGGATATTTATCATCCTTCAGGGAGCATTAACGGTTCATGCGTATTTGAATATTCATACAACCGAACTGAGTTATTTTACCTACGATTCGCTGGCCGTTTTGCTGCTTTTTACTTTGGTTATTATTGCCATTCCGGCCATATTTCACAGCCATATTTACCTCGAAAGCCACCCCACTACTGCCGGGTCGAAAGGAATTTATTACGGAGCCATTGTACTTTTGTTATCAAGCATCAGCGCCGGGTATCTGGCGAACCATATTGCCGTTACCTGGATTTTTACCGAAATTACCACCTTGAGCGCCTCAGCCCTGATTTATCACCACCGCAATAAACTGGCGCTCGAAGGCACCTGGAAATATGTGTTTATCTGTGCCATCAGCATCACTTTTGTTTTTATCGGAATTTTATTTTTAAGCCTTTCGCTCGAAAATGCAGGTTCCGACGACCTTTCGTTTAAAAATTTATTAGCCAATAGTACCCGGTTAAATCCATTTTGGCTGAGGCTTGCGTTCCTCTTTATCTTTACAGGATTTACTGCCAAATTAGG